>NZ_PCZU01000274.1:0-172 GCF_002887785.1 Rhodococcus sp. ENV425 | reverse complement strand
TGCGCTACAACTACCGGTTGCGGCCGGGCACCACCGCCGCCGCTGCCCTGATCGAGGAGTGGCGTCGCTGCCGGTTCCTGTGGAACGAAGCCGTCCACCAGTTCACGACGGGCCGCAAGCCGGGTTTCGGGACACTTTGCAGGCAGTTGACCGAAGCCCGAGCCCGCTCGTC
>NZ_PCZU01000273.1:11587-11916 GCF_002887785.1 Rhodococcus sp. ENV425 | reverse complement strand
CAGGACGGTGCGGCCACGGCGGGCCAGCTCACCGAGCAGAGACAGTGCGATCACACTCTTGCCGCTACCGGGTCCCCCGGTGACGATGACAACGCGCTTGCGGTCCGCGGCACGAGAAATTTCGACCTCGTGCAGTACCAGGGCCACGGCCAACTGTTGGTTGCCGAGCAGATGGAACTGCGGCCGGTCGCGCACCTCGGCGGCGGCCACCTTCAGCAGCTGCTGCGACGGAGCCACCGCAGACCGCATGAGTGTGTCACCGGCGGTGTGCTCGGGGGCTGGGGCGAGCCGGGTGCGAAGAAATTCGAGCATGTCGCCGCGGTCGGCGA
>NZ_PCZU01000273.1:0-11531 GCF_002887785.1 Rhodococcus sp. ENV425 | reverse complement strand
GTTGTGCAGATACGCGAGTCCCGCGAGGGCGTCGGGCTGATCTGCGACAGCGCGCGCGAAATCGCTCAGGTAGTCGCAGTAGCCCTTGACCTGCGCGATCGGGTGCAGTTTCGGGCCGCCCGGCATTCCCGCCACCTCGACGAGTTCGGGATCGTCCTCGAAGCGCCGTGCCGCCGACCATTGTTTCAGTTCAACGACGACGTACGACCTGAGTTGCACCAGGTGAGCCGGTTCTCGGGGTGGTCCCGCGTATCTGTGCAGGTAGAGGCGGTGCGTGTTCGGAAAATGGCACACTAACGGCTCGATAGACTCCGCCCTGTGGCCGCCTACATCCGCAAAGTCCGCACCGCCTCGGGAGCAACCGCGGTGCAGATCGCGGCCAAGCAAGGCCGCCGGGACAAGGTCCTCGAGCACCTCGGGTCCGCCCACACCGACAGTGAACTCGCCGCCCTGCTCGAGATCGCTCGAACAAAGCTGCTCGCCGGCCAGCAAGAGCTCGACCTCGGCCTCGGCGCCACCAGTGCAGCACCGACGATCACCGGGAAACGATCCCGCTGGCTGATCGAGTCCATCGCTGCTGCGTGGCGACACCTCGGCTTCGACGTGGTCGACAACGAAGCGTTCTTCCAGCTGGTCGTGGCCCGGCTCGTCGAGCCGACGTCGGTGGCGGACGCGGGCAGAGTGCTGCGCGAGATCGGGATCGCCCCGGCACACCGCAACACCTTCGTGCGGACCCTGCAGCGATGCACCGCCGACGGCTACCGCGACGACATCGCGCAACGCTGCTTCGCCCATGCCGCCACCGCAGGGGACCTGAACCTGCTGCTCTACGACGTGACCACCTTATACTTCGAAGCCGACAAGGAAGACGACCTGCGCAAGGTCGGGTACTCCAAGGAGCGCCGGGTCGATCCACAGATCGTCGTCGGGCTGCTCGTCGATCGCACCGGATTTCCGTTGGAGATCGGGTGTTTCGAAGGAAACCACGCTTCAGACCCGCACCATCGTGCCCATCGTGCGGCAGTTCCAGGCCCGCCACAGTATCGAGGGTATGGAGATGGTCATCGCCGCCGACGCCGGGATGCTGTCGGCGACGAACCTGAAGGATCTCGATGCGGCCGGACTGAAGTTCATCGTCGGCTCGAGGGTGACGAAGGCGCCGGCGGATCTGGCCAGCCATTTTCACTGGAACGGGGACGTGTTCACCGACGGACAGATCATCTTTCGCCGTGACCCCACGGCACGCCAAGAGCACGGTCAACGACATCGGTCGCCGCGGCGAGCCGGTGTGGGAGCCGACCGACACGTCGGCGTGGCGGGCGATCTGGGCGTACTCGGCCCCGCGTGCCGTGCGGGACAACCAGACCCTGAACGCGCAGGAAGCCCGGGCCCGGGAGGTCGTCGACGGCACCCGCACCACCCGCACACCGAGGTTCGTCAAGACCACCACGAAGGGCAAATCCCTCGACAGCGACGCTCTGGCCCGGGCGCGGTCACTCATCGGGCTGAAGGACTACGTCACCAACCTGCCTGTCTCGCTGATGAATCCGCGGGAAGTGATGAAGAAGTACCACGATCTGTGGCACGTCGAGCAGTCGTTTCGGATGTCGAAGACGGATCTGCGGGCCCGTCCGATTTTCAGCCACACCCGGGAATCGATCGAGGCGCACCTGACCATCGTGTTCACCGCATTGGCGATCTCACGGTATCTGCAGGATGCGACCGGGATGTCGATCAGGAAGATCGTGCGGACCCTACGACCTCTGCAGGAAGTCACCGTCACGATCGCCGGCCACGAGCACACCGCCTTCGATCCGCTCACCGACGACGCCGTGCACATCCTCGACTCCCTCGGCATCGCGAATCCCCGCCCGGGGTTGGCACACTAATCTGGTGCAACTCGGGCGCCGACCATTGTTTCAGTTCAACGACGACGTACGAGACCGCTCCGGTGACAGGATGCGCACCGGCGAGCACGACGTCGGCACGCTGCGAAGTGAGCGGGAGATGGTACTCGACCAGCATCTCGACATCGCCAAGGCCGGCATCGACCAGATCCTGCGCGAGAACCGGCAGGCTTCGGCTCCACGACTTCTGCTCGGCCTCACTTGGGCGGCGGCCGGTGTGAAACAACATCTGCTCCAACAACTGCTCCGCCACTGAATCGGGTCGATCGAGATCGACGATCCGGCGGGCAGATGTACGAAGCAGCGTCACGGTCAGGTCCCCTGGGCAGCACGAATTCAGTCGTGCGGGTGGGGGCATGTCCGTAGCTGCTCATCGCAGCGGAAGTCCGTCGGGCCGCAGTGGAAGGTTAGCGGAGGGGCAGGCTCCGTTGGCACCCGGCAGGGTGCGTGTGTACGACCCGAATTAGCTCATGTTTTCGGGATGAATGGTTGCCTACGCCTGTGACCTGCTGATTCTCGTCGAGATCGGTCTGATTTCACGCACTAACGAAATGAGCCAACGTGGGAAATCGACAGGTTGAACACCGTCACAATTGGGCCCCGATCGATGAGTAGGGCGCCGCCATGCGAGTGAGCGCCGGCTCAATGTTAGGGGCAGTGCTATTCTCGCGCGCTAATATGTAGATGGTCGCCGTTCACGCGGACTCGTCGATCGGACTGGTTCCTATACCCAAGATGTCGGGGCTATCCCTGGCGCACTGCTCGAGCAATTATCTTCCCGATGGCGCATCCTAAGGGAATCGGGACAGCGTTGCCGATTTGCCTCGCGATCGCGGTCTTGGATCCCACCCATTGATGATCCTCGGGAAATCCTTGTATGCGGGCTGCCTCGTAATGTGTAATTGCCCGGTTCTCGGAAGGATGTATATATCGACCCTTTTCCGGCTTGAAGAACTCTGTCCGAATTGTGACCGACGGTCGATCCCAGTGTAAGCGTCCCATTACATCGGCCGACCCAGACTTGTGATTGCGCCAGCAGTTGGAGAGCAAATGATCTGGGATGTCGAATCGATTTCCGCCTGGAGGAATCCAGCCGAACCGCTCCAGCGAAACTCTCTCATATCGTCTGGTGAGATGCAATTCAGACGATTTGAATGCGCCGGGAAGTGTTTTGCCCCCGAACTCGATGTAAGAATCGGGAAGTTCTGTTTCGGTAACCGTTTGTGCGACACCATCGAGAACCTCACGCACAGTAACATGCGTGTCGATGTGCGTGGGCTCGGGCATGCCAGGGGAGGGTAGGTCTCGATGCCACCCGACGACAATGGTTCGTTTGCGTACTTGAGCGGCTCCAAAATGAGCGGAATTCAAGACAAACGCGTTGAAATCGTAGTCCTCAAGCTTTCCCCCAGGTTCAGTACTTCGGCGGAACAATTCAAACTCTGGCGAATGCAGGAATTGGGGGACGTTTTCCATTATGAAGTAGCGCGGTGTCGCGCGGCGGACTGTCTCGGCATACTGCGACCAGAGCGTATTTCGTGCATCCGCCGCGTCCTGCCGTCCCAGTGAGGAGAACCCCTGACACGGTGGACCGCCAGCGACCACATCAACGTCGGGAACATCCTCGTCAACCAGCCAGTCCTCGATCTTGCCGGCATAGACGTGGGTCCGAAATGTAGTGGCGAAAGTCGCTGCCGCCGCGACGTCCATCTCAACTGCCAGGATTGGCTTGAAGCGCTTGTCTGCAGCATGCAGACCTACGGAAAGCCCTCCGGCACCTGCAAAGAGATCGAGGGTGCGGATGACTGAAGCTCGCGGCATGGGCACACCATAGCCTGCGGTTCAGACAGCAATCGAACAGTACCCGATGCGCTTCGGCACGATCCTTCCGGAGACACCTGAGATCCGACAATGACGGTAGGCGGGAGCCCCCGCTAGTCCACCGTGGATCGTCGTCTCCCTCCCCACGTCATCGGAGGCCTCACGCTGATCGCTCGTTGGAGGTGACACTGTTCGGCCTGGAACGGCTGCCAATCGACGACATCTCGCCGCCGTTCGATGGAGGATCGGACAAGGCCGGGATCGAGCCCTATATCCTCTCCTTCGATGCGGCCACGGAGGTCGGTGTCGATCATGAACAGGCGCATGTCCTTAAGGGGGCGAATGACAACCGACGAGATTTCAGACGAGCAGGTGGAGCAGCTGTACGAGGTGTTCCTCAAGTTCACCGAGTCGATGACTCCTCACGATGCCGTGAAGAATCTGCGGTTGTTCGGAGCGGACGAATCGGTGATCAAGCTGGTGCGTGAGAAGCATGACGCCGAGAGCCTTCGGATTCGTGAACTCGATGAGCCGCCGTCAGTGTTCCTCCACGGACGGCCCACCTGGTACACGGGTCCGGACATGGACAAGGACAAGAACTGGCCTGCCCTTCTGGGGTCCATGCGGAAGAAGGACTTCGGGGAGGAGAACATCCGGTCGGTCGACGAGTCCTCGACGAAGATCGTCGCCTTGCTCGACCACCCAAAGCAGGACGAGTTTCGGACTCGTGGGCTCGTTGTCGGCTTCGTCCAGTCCGGCAAGACCACCAACTTCACCGCCGTGATGGCGAAGGCCGCCGACCGCGGCTACAAGCTGTTTATCGTGCTGTCGGGCATCCATAATGCGTTGCGCCGACAGACCCAGATTCGGCTCGTCAAGGACCTGGTCGACTCAAACCCGGGGCAATGGCACCAGGTCACCAGCGAGACCCAGGACTTCGTCCCGCCGCCGAACCCGAAGGCCTTCTTCGCGGCCAAAGGGCAGTGCCTGCTGCTAGTGGTGAAGAAGAACCCCGTCGTTCTCCGCAAGCTCAGCAAGTGGCTCGGCTCGGCAGGTGAGTATCTCGAGAAGTGCCCGACGCTGATCATCGACGACGAGGCCGACCAGTCTACGGTCGCCACCCCGAAGATCAACCCGCTGCTCTTCGACGTGCTGAACAAGTTTCCGCAGGTCGGGTATGTCGGATACACGGCGACGCCGTTCGCGAATCTCCTGATCGACCCGTCGGTCGAGGAGGATTTCTACCCCCGCGATTTCATCGTCAACCTGCCCCAGCCCAACGGGTACCACGGTACCGAGGTGCTCTTCGGGCGTGATCTTCTCGCCGGTGAGGATCCTGAGGACCTCCCCGGTGGCTGGGACATGATCCGGGAGGTCCCTGAGGACGAAGTCGACGATCTCAAACCAAAGAACAAAAAGGAAGCGGCCGATTTCGAACCGGCGATCACCCACTCCCTCCGTGCTGCGGTGGAGTGGTTCTGGCTGGCCACCGCCGCTCGTAGAGTTCGCGGCGGCGGCAACCCGCATTCGACGATGCTCGTGCACACGACCACCGAAACGCGCGTGCACGAGGCGTTCAAGGAGCCTCTGCTGCATCTACGTGCTCGGACACTGGAGCGGTTGGACGCCAGCGACATAGTGTACGTGGAGCGTCTGCGTGCGACGTGGGATCGGGAGACCGCTCGGGTTTCGGCGAGCGACTTCGGGGAAGAAGGGGTGCCGTTCGAGCAGGTGCTCGGCGAGCTCCGAAACGTTGTCCGAGACACCCGCGTGATCATCGACAACTACCGCAGCAAGGACCGCCTGAACTATGAAGCTGGCCCGGTGACGGCAATCGCCGTCGGCGGCAGCACCCTCTCCCGCGGTCTCACCCTCGAGGGCCTGGTCTCGAGCTTGTTCGTCCGCGCAGTGTCTGCCTACGACACATTGCTGCAGATGGGTAGGTGGTTCGGGTATCGGAACCACTACGCGGATCTGCCTCGGATTTGGATGACCGACGAGCTCGCCGGGTGGTTCAGACACCTCGCAACGGTCGAGGCGGACATGCGGCAGGACATCAACCGCTACATGACGTCCAACGAGACCCCTCTGACCTTCGCCGTCCGTCTTCGGTCGCACCCCAAGTTGAGCATCACATCTAAGGCGAAGATGACGAGCGCGGTTCTCGCACACGCCGCGTATGGCGGACAGCTCGTGGAGGCGCGGTTCTTCGACGTCTCCGCCGCAGGGCGTGAGTGGCTGGCCGGTAACGCGGCGGCCGCCCGGGCCCTCGTGGCGGCCGCTGCTAAAGACGGCGTCCGCCATGAGCATGTCCGGAAGCAGACGGCGCTTTTCACCGACGTTCCTTACGACGACGTCATCGACTTCCTTAGAGCCTACGAATTCCACCAGGAGTCGTCGGACGGCGACCGCGACCGCCTCGTCAGCTACATCACCAAGCGGGTCCGGGCAGGAGCCCTGCTGCGCTGGAGCGTCGCTGTGATCGGGAACGGCCGGGACGAGACCGAGCCTCGGGACATGGGTGGGGGAGTGTGCGTGCGGATGGTCAAGCGCGCCCGACTGGGGCAGAAGGACCAGGTCCTCGGTGATGTCGCAGATATCAAGACCTTGAGCAGCCGGCGGGACGAGACCATTGATCTCCTCCTCGACGGACCGGTACCGGCGACGCACAAGGAGATCCTCGAGCTGCGGCAGAAGCAACGTCCCGATCAGGGCCTCTTGCTGATCTATCCGATCGAACCCGAGTCCGACACCGGGGACAAGGTCGGCCGTCGACCCCTTGCCGCGCCGACCGACGACGTCGTGGTGGGGGTCACCATCGTGTTCCCCGAGCCCCGCCCGGGAAGCATGGATTCCGACGTCGAGTATTTCAGCGCCGATTTGTCCAATGTCGCGGTCGAAGTGGAAGACGACTCCGTTCTTGAGCAGGACGACGAATCCTTATGACGGTCAACGGTGGACAGCTCCAGCACCTCTGGACCGCCGTGGCCGCACAGCCGGCGACGAAGGCGTTCCGGACAGCCTAGGTCGGCGTCAACTCCGTCCGCGGTCCATTGCTCGCCGCGGTTGACCGCTCGGGCCGGCGCGCGCTGCTCATTCCGATCCTGGCGAAACAGACCCTGCAAGAGGATCTCGACGGTCAGGCGGTTGTCCTGCGCAGGCGCGCGTTGGAGGACGAGCAGAGTTACCGCACGTACGCGTGCCTGGAGCTGGTCGACGCAGATCAGGCAGATCTGTTCACCGCGTTGTGTGTCGAGATAATCGAGCGGGTCGCCGCGCACCCGGACAAGGCCGTGGCCGGGCTCCGGAAGGCGCTTTCCGACTGGAAAGCTCTCCTCGCCGGTGCACGCGAGACGCTGTCGCCGTCCGTCTTGGCCGGGCTGTTCGGTGAGCTGTACGTGCTACGCGAAATGCTTGGGCAGGATCCGGGCGCTGTCGCGTTCTGGACCGGCCCGGAGCGGATGGCACAGGACTTTCACCTCAGGGTCGACGCCGTCGAGGTCAAGACCACGATGGCCGCGGAGGGGCGTCGGGTGCAGATCAACGGCGCCACGCAACTCGATCTCGCGACGCCAGGACGGCTGATCCTCAGATGGTTCCGACTCGGGACGGGGCAGGGCATCTCGGTGCCCGCACTCGTCGACGAGATCATGGAACTGTCGGACGACCCGCCCGCATTCGGGAAGCTCCTGCAGGAGTATGGCTATCGCGAAGCCGAGAGCGAGATCTACGCGCGGCAGTTGTTCGAGGTCCTCGAGCACCGTGCCTACGAGGTCGGACCGGCCTTCCCCCGGGTCGTCGCGACCAGCTTCGTAGGGCACGCGGTGCCTGCTGGCGTCGAAGATATCGTCTATGTCGTCGATCTGGACTGCGCCTCTGCGGCCGCGGTCCGCCTCGACGACGAGGAGCTTGCGCAGTTCATGAGGCAGTCGTGACGACACCGCAGTGGTGGTCTCAGCCCTTCCCTCCGACCGGCGCGATTGCGTCGGAGGGCATCCGTAATCAGCTCGGCCGCCCCCCTGTGGACCCGTTGACAGTGTTTGTCCGGGAGACCGCGCAAAACTCCTGGGATGCCCGGCTGCCGGGAGTGCCGACGACCTACCGGCTTGAGTTGACGACCGTTTCGCCGACCCACCGGCCCGCGTGGGAGCGGCTGCTGACCCCGTCTCCACAAACCCAGCCTTTCCTTCGGGTCCGTCAGGCCCTGCGGACCCCGAACCTCAGGCTACTGTCGGTAGTGGACCGGGGCACCAAAGGCCTCGGCGGGCCGACGCGCGCGGACGAGCTCGCGCGAGACCGTCGGGACTGGGTCTCATTCGTGCTCAATGTCGGCGAAAAGCGGGACACCGTCCAGGGCGGTGGCACGTACGGCTACGGCAAGGCCGTGCTCTATCGGCTCTCACAGGTCGGGACCATTCTGGTGTACACCCGGACCGAGATTGCCGGCGTCGGGCTGACCTCTCGACTCATCGGCATCGCTCTCGGCGACTCGTACGACAGCCGCGAGCGCGCCGACGCGCAGGCCCGCCCGTACACTGGGCGCCACTGGTGGGGCGACGTCCAGGGCGAGCACGTCGAGCCGCTGGTCGGCAACCAAGCGGACAGCATCGCGCGGATGCTCGGACTGCGTCCGTTCGCCGAGCACGAGTCGGGCACCACCTTGATCGTCCTCGATCCTGATCTTGAGGATTTCGACGACATCGAGTCGGCGGCGCAACACCTTGCCGACACCATCGCCTGGCAGCTGTGGCCGATCATGCTCCCGGAGCGGGGTGACCGGCGCTTGGTCCCGGAGGTCGTCGCGGGCGGTCGGACGTACGCCGTTCCCGATCCGGCGAAGACCTATCCGCTGCGGATGTTCGTCTCCGCCTATCGCCGTCTGGCATCCGATCGGGGGATGGCATTGGAATGCAAGAGCCCTCGCAAGTTGTTGGGCCGTTTCGCAATCGACAAGGCCGTGGTAGTTCCGCTGTCTCCCGATTCGGTGCCGTTGGCCGCCAGCTACGCGGGCGTGGACGGGGATCCGCATCATGTCTGTCTGATGCGCTCGCCCGAGCTGGTAGTTCAGTACTACAAGGGGCCCGAACCCAGTTCGGTGAACAAAGCATACGCGGGCGTCTTTCGAGCCGACGACGACCTCGATGAAACCTATGCAGCTGCCGAACCACCGACCCACGACCAGTGGGTGCATGAGCAACTCACCGGCCACTCCAAGACTTTCGTGAAGGTCACCTTCACCAGGATCAGAGAACAACTGTCAGCGTTTCGAACTTCGGTGACGACCACCACTGCGTCCACGAGTGGAGTCGCATTAGGTGCCGCGAGCAACTTTCTTGGTGGACTCGTCGCGGCAGCGTTCGCGACTGAATCCGACGGGTCGGATGCCGGCGGTGACGGTGACGCTGTCATGGGCAGCGGCCGTGGTGTCGCCGGGGGTGTCTCCGGCGCCGGTCGAGCGGGTCGATCCTCGCCGAATCCGCGGGATCGAGTTCGCGTCGGCGCCGTCGGCGAGCCCCGCGTCGAGGAACGCGACGGTGATGTCGTCGTTGTCCAGCGGTTCGCGGTGACCGGACCGGCCCCTGTTCGCCTCAATGCTCGTCTAGCCGTGGCCACCTGGGAGGGCCGTGAGGGAGAGGCACCGGCCGGCGCAGCCGTACCCACGGTTCGCTGCTGGGTGACGCCCGCGGGTGTGGAGCAGACCGAGGCGTGCATGGTGGATAGCCCGTGCGAGGTCGACCTTGTCGTCGATCCCGTGCCGGACACCGTGACCGACATCGCGGTCGTCGGCTCCACCGTCGGAGAGGATGCCGCATGAGTCGGGCGTTTCCGTTCACTCGTCCACCGGCGGACGTCGTCGTGGCAGGACCGTGGTCCCGCGCAGCAGCCGACGGTACCGAAGAGCTTCCGCGGGAACTGCCCGACTGGGACTACGACACCGTCCTCTCGATCCGCCGGCCGGTGCAGGTCGACGGCCTGCGCGCACGTCGGCTCAGTGGACTCGTCGACGATGCCGACCTTGACCTCACCGTCCGCTGGGCGGCATCGAGCTCCGCGCTGCGAGGGCGGGCGTGGCGTGCCAGGGTGCCGGCGCGCGACGGGATCGAGTTGAACATCGAGTTCGACCTCGACGGTGATGAACTCGGCGGCATCCTCGAGCTCGACACCGTCCTCACGTTGCGCCGGTCCACCGACGGCGCCTCCGCGGCCGCGGCCCGCCGCCCGGGTAGTGTGCTGTGGAACGACAAGTTCTCGACCCGGTTGCAGGGTGACGCAGTCCTGTTCCCGCTCGCGATCGTCGACTTCCACGACCTGCCCTACCCGACCAGAGCCAGCTGGTACCTTGAGGTCGGTGAGGATCTTGAGGCCGCCGCACTCGGGTCCATCCTCCTGCTCACCAACGAGCGGCGGGAGATCGTAGTCAACGCCCTCGCCGGTGCGGGCTCGCCCACCGATGCCGATCGGAGGGTCCTCTCCACCCTACGCACCGATGTCCAACGAACCCTCATCGAGCGAGCGCTGACGCACGAAGATTTCGCCGACGACGTCGACTACCCGACAGGATCGTTGGGTGCCCTACTCGCGGCCGTGCTCCGTATGACCTTCCCGGCGTTCACCTTAGAGGCGCTGCGGCGCGAGCGACTGTCTGAGCCTGCGCTGTTCACGAGCCGCATCCAGGACGCTACGAATCTCTTGGCGGCGCCGTGACCAGTGTGCTCTACCCGCGTCTCCTCGACCGAGCCGCCCGCGAACTGCACCAGCAGTACACGCACGCGACCCTCGAGCAGCTGCACGATCGTGCCGCGTTCGCTCATCGGTCCGCGGTGTTCGCGGCGACGGGTGGACGTCGGGTCACCGAGGACGAACTCCACGATCTCAGAGATCGAATCGTCAAGGCGGCGGAAAACGCTGGCTTCCCGGAGGAGGGTCGGCGTGCGGACCGTGCGAGCTTCGACCTGGAAGTCGCCCAGCTCCTCCACGAGCGATCCGGGTTGGTGGCAGCCGAAGCGTCCGTCCGCTCGATCTGGGCATTCCTCGCCCTCGTGCTTCTCCCGGACGTCTCCTATTGGCGCTACCCCAGCCCTCCGGCAGACCGAGTCATCGGCACGGACATCACGCGCCACGTCTGGGGACGCCTGTGGTGGCGCGCGCACCTCCTCGTCCTGCCTCAACAGGTGGAGCGCTATCGACTCCTCGACGCATTTGGCGAGGCGGCATTCGACCAGATCTTCGCTCGGCGCAAGTCCTTGGGCGGCAGCCGTGCACTTGTGCGGGCGCTCGCCGAGACCTGGCCCAGCATCGAACGCAGTGGTGTGAACGACCGCCAGCTCCTGCGTGACGTGCTCAAGCGACTCCTCCGAACGAGCGGAGTCGTAGAGTTCGAAGCCCTGGATGAAGACGAGCTTCGGCGACAGGTTGCCGAAGCAGCGGCCGAAACGGTGGCCGTCCTCGCCGAGGACACTCCACCGTCGGGGCGGCAGCATGCCCGGTACGGTTAGGTGTTCCTGGCCAGGATGCCTGGCACCAAATGCGTTGGTTCTAAGAGGGAACCGCTGCGCGGATAGGAAAATCTGCATCTTGGTGTTGGGAGGAACTGCTGGAGCGATGTACCCTGTGCCGAAGCCGTACCCGAGGAGTTCCGTGACGAGGCCGTGCGTGTGGTGCGCACTCAAGCGCCGATCCGGCAGCTGAAGCAGATTGTCGCGGGTTTCGTCTCGTTAGTGTGCGAGTTCAGAACCCCGAGTTCCGGTCTAGGCGGCCTGCATGTCGATAAAGTGATGAGGCTCATCGAAAGTGCTCAACTGT
>NZ_PCZU01000272.1:58352-60018 GCF_002887785.1 Rhodococcus sp. ENV425 | reverse complement strand
CAACCCCTCGACAGCTACTTCGACTCCCACCATTACCTCCGCACGGCTCGATGCTGTTCCCCACTGTGGATTGCGTCACTGTAGCGCATCGAAGTGTTACCTGTGACACGGGATCCTACTAGCGAGTAAGAACACAGGTCAACTCGGGCATAACCCCCTTCGATCAGGGGTATGACCTGCGCTTATGCCGTCCCCGTGCGGCACCGACGTCAACTTAGCGCGGATGGTTTCCGCGCGCTCGGCAAACCGGTCACGAATGCGCGAAAAGGCCGCTGCCCACGGACGTGAGTCCGTGGGCAGCGGCCTTGCCGAAGCGCTCGACCGCGGTGCGGTCGGGCAGCCGGGTTCGTCTTACTTGACGGCGACCTTGGCGCCGGCCTCTTCGAGCTTCGCCTTGGCAGCCTCGGCGGCATCCTTGGCGACCTTCTCCAGGATCGGCTTCGGAGCACCCTCGACGAGGTCCTTGGCCTCCTTCAGGCCGAGGCCCGAGACGATCTCACGGACGACCTTGATGACCTGGATCTTCTTGTCGCCGGCACCCTCGAGGATGACGTCGAACTCGTCCTGCTCGGACTCGGCCTCGGCGGCGGCGGCCGGGGCACCGGCAGCGGCGACGGCGACCGGAGCGGCAGCGGTGACCTCGAAGGTCTCCTCGAAGGCCTTCACGAACTCCGAGAGCTCGAGGAGGGTCAGTTCCTTGAACGCGTCGAGCAGCTCTTCGGTGGTGAGCTTCGCCATGGTGGCGGTCCTTCCTTGTGGATCCCATGTCGCTGATCCGCGACCGGATGGGATGCGCGCCGGGGCGCGCGGGGTGGGTGGGTCAGTGATTCGCGATGGTGCGGATCAGCTTGCGGCAGACTCCTGGTCCGCCATCTTCTCCTGCAGAGCGGCCGCGAGACGGGCCACCTGCGAGGCAGGAGCGTTAAACAGGCCGGCGGCCTTTGCCAAGTTGCCCTTCATCGCGCCGGCGAGCTTGGCCAACAGCACCTCGCGGGACTCGAGGTCCGCGATCTGGTTGACCTGATCCACGGACAGCGCAGCGCCGTCCATGTAGCCGCCCTTGATGACGAGCGCCTTGTTGTCCTTCGCGAAGGTCTTCAGGGCCTTCGCAGCGTCGACCGGCTCGCCCTTGATGAACGCAATGGCGGTCGGTCCGACGAACAGGTCGTCAAGGCCCTCGACGCCCGCCTCTGCGGCGGCGCGCTTGACCAGGGTGTTCTTGGCGACGGAGTAGGTGGCACCCTCTCCGAGAGCGCGTCGCAGCTGCGTCAGACTGGTCACCGACAGACCACGGAACTCCGTGATCACGGCGGCCGTCGAGTCCTTGAACTGCTCGGTGATCTCCGCAACCGCAGAAACCTTCTCAGGCTTTGCCATACTTCGCCTCCTCTCAGTAACAGTCGTTTTCCCGCTCGGGAAGTTCCACTCGAAATCCGCAAAATGCAAAACGCCCCGGTGCAGGGCACACGGGGCGTACAGAGAGAAAGACGGCATCGCAACCGATGTCGTATCTCCCCTACCTCGTCCTCCTGCGTGGGCCGCCGGGCAATCCCGGACCTTCAACCGAGTCCGCGAGCGGATCCGGTGACCAACGGTCTTGGGTAGAACATGATCGGGGTGAAGATCGGCACGCGCCGAACTCCGCAGGCAAGCGTACCCGACCGGA
>NZ_PCZU01000272.1:38206-58318 GCF_002887785.1 Rhodococcus sp. ENV425 | reverse complement strand
TGCCGGCCGTTTCGTGCGCTGACCGCGAAGACTGGAGACCAGCCTCCTACTCGGCGTCCTCCAGGAGGTTGCGAGTGCGCGACGGGTCCACCGGGATGCCCGGTCCGGTGGTGGTCGCGATCGTCACCTTCTTGACGTAACGCCCCTTCGCGGTGGACGGCTTCGCGCGCAGGACCTCGTCCAGGGCGGCACCGTAGTTCTCCACCAGCTTCGCGTCGTCGAACGACGCCTTGCCGATCACGAAGTGCAGGTTCGAGTTCTTGTCGACGCGGAAGTTGATCTTGCCGCCCTTGATGTCGGCGACAGCCTTGGCGACAGCCGGGGTGACCGTACCCGTCTTCGGGTTCGGCATCAGGCCGCGCGGACCGAGGACACGCGCGATGCGGCCGACCTTGGCCATCTGGTCCGGGGTCGCGATCGCGGCGTCGAAGTCCAGCCAACCGCCCTGGATCCGCTCGATCAGGTCCTCCGCGCCGACGGCGTCCGCACCCGCGGCCTCGGCCTCGGCGGCCTTCTCGCCGACCGCGAACACGATGACGCGGGCGGTCTTACCGGTGCCGTGCGGCAGGTTGACCGTGCCGCGGACCATCTGGTCCGCCTTGCGGGGGTCCACACCGAGGCGCATGGCGACCTCGACGGTGGCGTCGTAGTTCTTCGACGAGGTCTCCTTCGCGAGCCGAGCGGCCGCGAGGGGGCTGTAGAGCGTCGAGGCGTCGATCTTCTCAGCGGCGGCGAGGTACGCCTTGCTGCGCTTTGCCATTGTTCTGTCCTAACTTGTCACCGGAAGGTGAATGGTTCGGTCGTGGTTGTCGAGCCTGGCCGGCCCTCCCACGGGTTCCTGCTCCGGGGCTTCGTCAGCCCTGCGGTGTCACAACGCGTCGCGGCGCTCAGCCCTCGACCGTGATGCCCATCGAACGCGCGGTGCCGGCGATGATCTTCGCGGCAGCCTCGACGTCGTTGGCGTTCAGGTCTTCCTGCTTGGTCTTGGCGATCTCGCGCACCTGGTCCATGGTGACCTTGGCGACCTTGGTCTTGTGCGGCTCGCCGGAGCCCTTCTGCACGCCCGCGGCCTTCAGCAGCAGCTTGGCGGCCGGCGGGGTCTTGAGCTTGAAGTCGAACGAGCGGTCCTCGTAGACCGTGATCTCGACCGGCACGACGTTGCCGCGCTGCGACTCGGTCGCGGCGTTGTACGCCTTGCAGAACTCCATGATGTTGACGCCGTGCTGACCCAGTGCGGGGCCGACCGGCGGAGCCGGGTTGGCCTGACCTGCCTGGATCTGGAGCTTGATGAGCCCGGCAATCTTCTTCTTCTTCGGGGGCATCTCTATTCCTAGTTTCTTGCTCGGTGTGGTTCTTGCGTACTGCTATCGCAAGCTTGAGTGGGTCGGACCCTCAGATCTTCGACACCTGGTTGAAGGACAGCTCCACCGGGGTCTCACGACCGAAGATCGACACCAGGACCTTGAGCTTCTGCTGCTCGGCGTTGACCTCGCTGATCGAAGCCGGCAGCGTCGCGAACGGTCCGTCCATCACGGTGACGGACTCGCCGACCTCGAAGTCCACCTCGATGGCGGGCTTGACGGCGGTCGCGGCGCCCTCGGCGGTCGTGGCGGCGGCTGCGGCGGGCTTCTTCTTCGCCTGCTGCGGCAGCAGGAACTTCACGACCTCTTTGATCGTCAGCGGCGACGGGCGCGAGGTGGCACCCACGAACCCGGTGACGCCGGGGGTGTTGCGCACCGCGCCCCACGACTCGTCGTTCAGCTCCATGCGCACCAGGATGTAGCCCGGCAGGACCTTGCGGTTGACCTGCTTGCGCTGGCCGTTCTTGATCTCGGTGACCTCTTCGGTGGGCACCTCGACCTGGAAGATGTACTCGCTCAGGTCCAGGTTCTGCACGCGGGTCTCGAGGTTGGCCTTGACCTTGTTCTCGTAGCCGGCGTAGGAGTGCACGACGTACCAGTCGCCGGGCTCGAGCCGCAGCTGCTTCTCGAGGGCCTCCGCCGGATCGACCTCCTCGGCCGGTGCCTCTTCGGCCGGTGCCTCTTCGGCCACCTCGTCGGCCTGTGCCTCCACGGGCGCTTCGGGCTCGTCGCCGGACGTCTCGTCGGTTTCGATGCCCGCCTCTGCCGACTCGTCGGCCGCGTCCGCGGTCACGGAGTCGTCAACAAAGACCTCGTCCGAAACGCGCTCTTCGGCCGAGGGCTCGTAGGAGTCGTTCTCGGGGGTGCTCACCGGGCACTTTCCTCTCGTCGATCACATTCGCCGGCACGCTGACGCGCTAACCGAACAACCAGCTGACGCCCTTCACGAACGCCAGATCCAATCCAAAGATGAGCGCGGTCATGACCGCCACGAAGACCACGACGACGGTCGTGTACGTGACCAGCTGCTTGCGATTCGGCCAGATCACCTTGCGGAGCTCGGCGAGGACCTCACGGAAGAAGCGCCGCAGGCGCTTGAAGATGTTCTCCGTGCCCTGGGCACCGGAGCGGGAGGCGGACTTGGCTGCCGCCTTCGAATCGGGCCGCCGGGTGGCAGCCACCGCGGTCGACGCAGGAGCGGCCGAACGCCGCTGGGACCTCTTGCCGGTGGGAGCAGCGGACGCGGAGGAAGCGTCGGGGGTCGCGTCGGTCGCCGATCCGGCGTCGACAGGGTTGGAAGTCCCTGCAGTACCGCCGTCGCGCTTACCGCGCTCCTCGCTCACATCGTTCCTCTCGATCGCTGGCCGTCCGGGGGCAGGGGCGACAGGACTTGAACCTGCAACCTGCGGTTTTGGAGACCGCTGCTCTGCCAATTGAGCTACGCCCCTTTGGTCGATGCCTCCGCCGGGAACCGGCGCCTCGATCGACCCATCTGCGACCACATGACATGCGCGCCACCCCGCGGACCGTGGAGGTCCTCGAGAGCAGCGCGCTGCGCTATGCGATCCCAGAAGTCTTAGTGTACTTCATAGCCCCGGGACAAACCCAATCCGCCCGGCCGGTCAGGCCAGACGGACCGTTGCCGTGGCCCGCCCGAAGATCTTACGCCCTTCGGACTTTGCCACGATCGCGACCACTGCTGTCTTGCTGTCCGCGTCCACCGACTTGACCTTGCCGGAGAACTCCACCTCGGCGGCCCGATGGGCCTCGACGTAGACCGGACTGGTGAACCGAACGTTGTACTCGGTCACCGCTCCTGGGTCACCGAGCCAGTCGGTGACGAAGCCGGCCGCGATGCCCATGGAGAGCATGCCGTGGCCGACCACATCGCGCAAGCCGGCGAGCTTGGCGACCTCGTCGCTCCAGTGGATCGGGTTGGGATCACCCGACACACCCGCGTAGTTCACGAGGTTGCCGCGGGTGAGCGTGACCACCCGCGCGGGCAGCTCCTCCCCGACCGAGACGTCCTCGAACCTACGGAGCGACATGCATCATCACATCCTTGACTGCGTGGGCGATGTTCTCGTCCACCTCGCCACCGGTGCGGCCCACCAGGGTGGTCCACGTGGTCATCACGACGTTGTCGTGCTGATCCGTGATGATGTTCTTGGTGGTGATGATGTCGCTGCCGGCGGCCTGACGGAAGTCGTCGAGGTACACGTCGCAGAACAGTCGATCGCCCACCTGGATGGGCCGGTGGAACACCAGCCGCTGGTCCGTCTGCATGATCTGGCTGAGGTCGTATCCGGTGACGACCTCGTCGAACAGCTTGCGCTGGGCGATCATGCCGACGATGGAGACGAAGGTCAGCGGAGCGACGAGGCCGTCGTAGCCGAGGCCCTTGGCCGCTTCCTCGTCGTGGTGCGCCGGATTGTTGTCCAGCACGGCACGCGCGTACTCGCGGACCTTCTCGCGCCCGACCTCGTAGAAGTCCTCGACACGATAGTGATGGCCGACCATCGAGGCCGCATGTGCCGCTGCATCGAACTGGATCCCGGCCTGTTCGGTGCCGTCCACGACCGATTCTTCACTCACGGATATGCCCGTCATACGCAAAACTCCCGCAAATTCGCCCGGACGCCGGCCGGCGTGGGCGAGTTTGCGGAGAGCTCACGCGTCGACGTCGACCCTGTACGACTACTTCGACTCGCGGTGGGCGCGATGAGTGCCGCAGTTGGGGCAGAACTTCTTCAGCTCCAACCGGTCGGGGTCGTTGCGACGGTTCTTCTTCGTGATGTAGTTGCGGTGCTTGCACACCTCGCAGGCCAGGGTGATCTTCGGCCGAACGTCGGTTGAGGAGGCCACGGGATGCCTTCTTTCGCGTCAATCTGATCAACGACGATCAGGGTGGTTCATTCAACTTTGGTAGCGGTGACCGGACTTGAACCGGCGACGCAACGATTATGAGTCGTTTGCTCTACCAACTGAGCTACACCGCCTCGGTGTCGAGTGTCGCGAACAACGGCGGCACCACAATCCAGCGAGCCCCCTGACGGAATCGAACCGTCGACCTTTTCCTTACCATGGAAACGCTCTGCCGACTGAGCTAAGGGGGCGCGACCACCGTGAGCATCTCTGCTCGCTGCGGCCTCCAAAAGATTACACACACTCCTCTGCAGGAACAAAATCAGCAGCTCAGGGGCCATAAATCGGCTTTCCGGCGGCTTCCGCGCGCATCCGGCGAGGTGCTCCCCTGCCCCGCCCCGGCACGGGCCCTGCCCTCGAGCGCCGGCGGGACCCGGCACGGACGACGTCCCGGTACCCGAACGGCTGCAATGCAGAACGGCCCCGATCCGTTCGGATCGGGGCCGTTCTGGTGGCAGGTGGAGGATTCGAACCTACGTAGGCGTAAGCCGACGGATTTACAGTCCGCTCCCATTGGCCGCTCGGGCAACCTGCCGGGCGCGATCGGGACCGTGTCCCTGGCGCGTTTGAAACAATACAACGCACACCCCCCTGTTGTGCAAACCGGGTGGACAGCGGCACTGCGCCACCCGATAGCGTCGGGGCGGCAACCCGTACAGAACCGATCCGAAGTGGAGTGCTCGTGGCTGATTCGTCGTTCGATGTGGTGAGCAAGGTCGACCGGCAGGAGGTGGACAACGCGCTGAACCAGGCCGCCAAGGAACTCGGCACCCGCTTCGACTTCCGCAACACCGGGGCGAGCATCGAGTGGAGCGGCGAGGAGTCCGTCACCCTGACCGCCGACACGGAGGAGCGCGTCAATGCCGCCCTCGAGGTGTTCAAGGAGAAGCTGATCCGCCGCAATCTCTCCCTCAAGTCATTCGACGCCGGCGAGCCCACCCAGTCCGGCAAGGTCTACAAGATCAGCGGATCCCTGGTGCAGGGCATCAGCACCGAGAACGCCAAGAAGATCTCCAAGCTAATCCGCGACGAGGGCCCGAAGGGTGTCAAGGCGCAGATCCAGGGCGAGGAGCTGCGCGTGAGCAGCAAGAAGCGCGACGACCTGCAGGCCGTGATCGCACTGCTCAAGAACGCCGACCTCGACATCGCGCTGCAGTTCGTCAACTACCGGTAGGCCCCCGGGGCGCTACCCGCCGCGGGCCATGCGCTCGAGCCGGTCGATGCGCTCGGCCATGGGCGGGTGGGTCGAGAACAACCGGCTCACCCGCTCCCCCGCCCGGAACGGGTTGGCGATCATCATGTGCGACTGCGCGGCGATCCGGGGTTCGGGCGGCAGCGGCGCCGCCTGGGTGCCCCGCTCGAGCTTGCGCAGCGCCGACGCCAGCGCCAGCGGATCGCCGGTGAGTTCGGCGCCGGACTGATCCGCCTGATACTCGCGCGAGCGCGACACGGCGAGCCGGACGACCGTGGCCGCGATGGGCCCGAGCAGCGACACCAGCAGCAGAGCCAGCGGATTGGTGCCCTGGTCGCGGTTGCCGAACATGTTCGCGAACAGTGCGAGATTCGCCAGCCCCGAGATCACCGCCGCCATCGCCCCGGCCACCGACGAGATCAGGATGTCCCGGTTGTAGACGTGCGACAGCTCGTGCCCGAGCACGGCGCGCAGCTCCCGCTCGTTCAGGATCTGCAGGATTCCGGTGGTGCAGCACACCGCCGCGTGGCGGGGATCGCGGCCCGTCGCGAACGCGTTGGGCGCATTGGTCGGGCTGATGTACAGCCGGGGCATCGGCTGATGGGCCGTGGTCGCGAGCTCGCGCACGATCCGGTACACCACCGGCGCCTCCACCTCGGTGATCGGTTGGGCGTGCATCGCACGCAGCGCCAGCTTGTCGCTGTTGAAGTACGCGTAGGCGTTCATCCCGACGGCGAGAACGATCGAGCCGATCAGGATCGTCGGGTTCCGGAACAGGGCGCCGATGAACACGATGAGGGCGGACATCCCGATGAGGAGCCCCGCCGTCTTCAGCCGGTTCGCATACCCGTGCACGTCACGCCTCTTCCCGATTCGTCGATCTTGCTCGAATGTTCAACGAAACAGGGCGGGGAGCGGGTTCCCCACCGTCACTCCCCGCAACGGCCGTCCCGGCTTCCGGGTCTACCCCACGCGCGCAATCGTGTAGTCGACGAGCCGTCGCAGGGCCTCGTTCGCCGGTCCCGACGGCAGCGACGCCAGCTCCGCGCGGGCCTTGTCCGCGTACTCGCCCAGCGTCCGCTTCGCGGCGGCCATCCCCGGCGACCGTGCCAGCAGCATCAGGGCCTCGTCGACGGCGGCCTCGTCCTCCACCGGCCCGGCCAGCAGTTCCCGCAGCCGGTCGGCCTCGGGTCCGGACTCGCGGAAGGCGTAGAGCACCGGAAGGGTGTGGACCCCCTCACGCAGGTCCGTTCCCGGAGTCTTGCCGGACTCCACCGAGGCCGACGAGATGTCGATGATGTCGTCGGCGATCTGGAACGCGGTGCCGACGGCGTCGCCGAGCCGTTCCAGTTGTGCGATCTGTTTCGCATCCGCGCCGGAGAACGTCCCGCCGAACCGCCCGCTCGTCGCGATCAGCGAGCCGGTCTTCTCCCACACCACCTTGAGGTAGTGCTCGACCGGGTCGCGTTCCTTCCCGGTGCCGATGGTCTCTCGCATCTGCCCGGTCACGAGTTCGGCGAACGTCTCGGCGATGGTCCGCACGGCGTCGGGGCCGAGGGTCGACACCAGCCGCGACGCGTGGGCGAACAGGAAGTCCCCGGCGAGGATGGCGACGCTGTTGCTCCACCGCGCGTTGGCGCTGGGCGCCCCCCGGCGCATGGTGGCCTCGTCCATCACGTCGTCGTGGTACAGCGTGGCCAGGTGCACCAGTTCGACCGCGGTCGCCGCCGTGACGACCGCCGCATCGTCGGGCTCCGGCCCGAGCTGGGCGGTGAGGAGCGTGAACAGCGGACGGAACCGCTTGCCGCCGGCCTTGGCGAGATGCAGCGCGACCTCGGTCAGGAAGTCCTCGCCGTCGGACAGCTCCGAGATCAGCAGTTCCTCGACCCGGGCGAGGCCGTCCCGGACGGCGGCCGCCAGGACCGGATCGCCGAGGTCCACCCCGGCCACCACCGTGTCCGACGTCGCGCCGGACGGACCGGCGGACTGCGCCGCCCCTTCAGTGCTCACGATGAGATACCCATCCTGTTCTGTCGACCCGGCTGTTGCTGTCCGCTGTCGAATCGGCTCCACGGTAGTGAACCTAGCCGCTCCGCCGGGCGGCTACCTCCCCGAGGCACCGAAGCCGTGCCTGGAAAGATGGAGCCGTGGTGGCAGAACACGCTGCGTCCGAACCGCGGCACAACCTTTCCGAGATCCCCGACCGTACCGACGTGCTCGTCGTCGGCGCAGGTCCCGCAGGGTCGGCAGCCGCCGCCTGGGCGGCCCGCGCCGGGCGCGACGTGCTGCTCGTCGACGCCGCGACCTTCCCCCGGGACAAGACGTGCGGCGACGGCCTGACGCCGCGGGCGGTGGCCGAGCTCGACCGGCTCGGCCTCGGCGACTGGGTGCGCACGCGCACCGTCAACCGCGGCCTGCGGCTCGAGGGTTTCGGCCGCAGCCTCGAGCTGCCGTGGCCGTCGGGTTCCTTCCCGGCGCAGGGCAGCGCCGTGCCGCGCACCGAACTCGACGACCGGATCCGCCGGGCCGCCGTCGAGTCGGGCGCCGGTATGGCCGAGGGCGCCAAGGCCGTCGCCGTCGAGCGCGACGAGTCGCGGGTGACCGGTGTGACCTTCGCGACCGCGGGCGGTCGGCGCACTGTCGCGTGCGAGCGGCTCGTCGTGGCGGACGGGGTCCGGTCCCCGCTGGGCAAGCTGCTCGGCCGGCAGTGGCACCGCGACACGGCGTACGGGGTCGCGGCCCGCGCCTACGCCACCTCCCCCCGCAGCGACGACCCGTGGATCACGTCGCACCTGGAGTTACGCGACGACGCAGGCGCGCTGCACCCGGGCTACGGCTGGGTGTTCCCACTGGGTACCGGCGAGGTCAACATCGGCGTGGGCACCCTCGCGACCGCGAAGCGACCGGCCGCCGGATCGCTGCGGCCGCTGATCGAGCTGTACGCGTCGCGGCGCCGCGGCGAGTGGGGCCTCGGCGAGACCACCCGCGTGGCGTCGGCGCTGCTGCCGATGGGCGGTGCGGTGTCCGGGGTGGCGGGCCGGAACTGGGCCCTGATCGGTGATGCCGCGGCGTGCGTGAACCCGCTCAACGGCGAGGGCATCGATTACGGCCTCGAGGGTGGGCGGCTCGTCGCCGGCGTCCTCGGCGCGGACGACCTCACGCAGCTGTGGCCGGCTCTGCTGCGCGAACGCTACGGCCGGGCGTTCTCCGCGGCCCGGCGGCTGGCCGGCCTGCTGACGCTGCCGCGGTTCCTGCCGGCCACCGGGCCCGTCGGGATGGGCTCGACGGCGCTGATGACGGTGGCCGTCCGGGTCATGGGCAACCTGGTCACCGAGCGCGACGAGGATCTCGTCGCGCGCGCGTGGCGGGCCGGGGGCGGCGCGTCGCTGCGGTGGGACCGCCGGCCGCTCTTCGCCTGACCCCGCCGGCCGAACGGTGCGGTCAGCGCACCGCCCGGTGCAGGGCCACGATCCCGCCGGTGAGGTTGCGCCATTGCACCGACCGCCAGCCGGCGGTCTGGATCCGCTCGGCGAGCTCGGGCTGCGTGGGCCACGCGCGGATCGACTCGGCGAGGTAGACGTAGGCGTCGGGGTTGCTGCTGACGGTCCGCGCGACCCGGGGCAGTGCCCGCATCAGGTATTCGAGATAGAGCACGCGCAGCGGGGCCGAGACGGGCGTGGCGAACTCGCACACCACGAGGCGGCCTCCGGGCTTGGTCACCCGCGCGATCTCCCGCAGGCCGGCGTCGAAGTCGGAGACGTTGCGCAGGCCGAACGAGATCGTGGCGGCGTCGAACACGGCGTCGGCGAAGGGCAGGCGCATCGCGTCGCCCGCGACCATCGGCACCTGCCGGAACGCGCCCGCCTGCAGCATGCCCTTGGAGAAGTCGGTGGCCACCACCCAGGCGCCGGACCGGCCGAGCTCCACCGTCGACACCCCGGTGCCGGCGGCGAGGTCGAGGACCCGCTCCCCCGGCTGCAGGTCCAGTGCCGCCCGGGTGGCGCGCCGCCAGCTGCGGTCCTGCCCGAAGGACAGCACGGTGTTGGTGATGTCGTATCGCTGGGCGACGCCGTCGAACATCGACGCGACCTCGCGCGGATCCTTCGCGAGCGAGGCCCGCGACCCGTGAGTAGTTGCCACGGTCGAAACGTTACCGCTACGCGCTGCGCCGCAGCGTGCCCGGCCGGACCGAGCAGACCTGTTCGTAGTGCCCGAGCAGTTCGTGGCACACCGCGGGCCAGGTGCGGCCGAGGACGCTGCGCCGCGCGGCCGCGCCGAACCGGTCCCGCAGCATCGGATCGGCGAGCGCGCCCACCGCGCCCGGCAGCAGCTCGGCGAACCCGTCGACCGGCAGCCGGTACCCGTTGCGGCAGTGGGCGACGAGATCGCGCGGGCCGCCCGCGTCGGGTGCGATCACCGGGACGCCGCTGGCGAGCGCCTCCTGCACGGCCTGGCAGAACGTCTCGTGCTCGCCCGGGTGGACGAACACGTCGAGGCTCGCGTAGGCGTCGGCCAGCGCGTCGCCGCCGAGGTGACCGGTGAACACCGCCCCGGGCAGGAGCGGTTCGAGACGGGCGCGCTCGGGGCCGTCGCCGACGACGACGAGCCGGTAACGGGGGTCGGCTGCCAGGCCCGCGAGTCGTTCGACGTGCTTCTCCGGGGCGAGCCGCCCCACGAAGCCCACCACGAGCCGGCCGTCGGGCGACCATGTCCGGCGCAGGGCGGCGCTGCGCCGGGCCGGGGTGAAACGCGCGGTGTCGACGCCCCGCGCCCAGCGGTGTACCCGCGGGACGCCGTGTGCGGCGAGGTCCGCGGCGGCCGCCGTCGAGGGTGCGAGGGTGCGGTCGCACGCGCGGTGGATTCGGCGCGTCCACTGCCAGGCGGCGCGGGCCGCGAGCCCGAGCCCGTAGCTGGACGCGAATCCGGCGACGTCGGTCTGGTAGACCGCGACGGTGGGCAGGTCGAGCCGGCGAGCGGCGCCGAGGCCGCCGGCGCCGAGCAGGAACGGCGACGCCAGGTGCACGACGTCGGGGGCGAAGCCGCGCAGGATGCCGGTGAGCGCCGGCTGCGGCAGGCCCACGGGCAGGGAGCTGACCTTCGGGACGTGCACCGCCGGCACGCGGTGCACCGGGATCCCGTCGTGCTGGGTGGGGGCCGGGGGCTGTCCGGCGACGGTGTCGGGAGCGACGACCAGGGCCTCGTGGCCGTGGCGGTCGAGGTGCTCGAGCACGCGCAACACCGAGTTGGTGACGCCGTTGACGTTCGGGAGGAAGGATTCCGCGACGATGGCTACTCGCACCGGTCCAGCATCGCGGCGCGGCCGGTCGGTGGGAAGTGGCCGAGGTGTCCGCCGGGCGAAGTTCCGGCGAATCTTCTAGGCCGCGGCGGCGCCGCGCCGGCGGAGGTAGGTCAGCACGGGGGTCGCGATCAGCCAGGTCACCACGATCACCGAGGCCGCGGGTACGAGTGCGACGCGCACGTCACGGCCGGTGACCCGCACGAGGTCCGGGTCGGCGCGGGAGTATTCGACGGCGATCCGCTGGCCCGCGGTCAGACCCGTGGGGTACAGCACGCCGAGTTCGGGGTTGTGGGTGACGCCGTCGGGGGTGACGAAGCTGATCGCCGAGCGCAGCGAGCCCGCGGAGAGCACCTCGGCGGTGGCGGTGCCCATGTCGGAGCCGATGAGGTGATCGTTGCGCCACGCGCCGAGCACCAGGATCGCGGTGAGCACCGACATGCCGACGGCGACGGCGAGTACCGCACGACGTGCCTTGTCGATCCCGCTCATGCGTCCGTCACAGCTGGGCACGCACGGCCGCGTGCAGTTCCCGCAGGCCGGAGCGGTCGGTGATCACCTCGAGCACCCGGATGCCGCCGGTGGGCGCGGTCCGGTCGGCCAGCGCGGCCGTCAGCGCGGACAGGTCCACCCGCTCGTGCGGCACCCGGTAGGCGGCGCACAGCGCGGCGAGATCCATGCCGTGCGGAGTGCCGAACACGCGCTCGAACACGCCGGCGTACTGCGGGTCGCCCTGCTCGAGCAGCTCGAAGATGCCGCCGCCGTCGTCGTTGGCGACGACGACGGTCAGGTTCTGCGGGCGCGGTTCGGCGGTGCCGATCAGCAGGCCGGACGCGTCGTGCAGGAACGTCAGGTCGCCCATCAGGGCGACGGTGCGGCCCTGCTGGTAGGCCAGGGCGGCGCCGACGGCGGTCGACACGGTGCCGTCGATGCCGGCGACGCCGCGGTTGGAGAGCACCTTCACCCCGTCGCGGGGGTAGCTCACCAGCGCCGCGTCGCGCACCGGGTTGGAGGCGCCGAGCAGCAGCTGGTCCCCGTCGCGCAGCGCGTCGGTGACCGCCGCCGCGACGTGCAGTCCGGTCGGCTTCGGGTGGGCGTCGAGCTGGGCGCGCACCGCCTTGTCGGTGTGGGCGGACAGGTTCCGGCAGCGGTCCAGCCAGGCCGGGTCGGGACTGCCGGTGACGACGGCGCGCGTGCCGGTGGCGAGGACGTTGCCGGACACGTCGGGCCAGCGGGGGCCGGTGGTGAGCGCGTATACGGCCACCGCCGGGTCGGCGAGCAGCTTGGACACCGGCCGGTGCAGGGTGGGCCGGCCGGTGATGATCGCCTGCCGCGGCTTCAGCTGCGGCAGCGCCATCGGGTGCAGGGGGACACCGTGGAGCGGCGCGGTGGGTTCGGCCACGGTGGGCAGTTCCGACAGCTCGGGCCGGTAGGCGGAGCCGTGGCCGGAGATCACCACGGTGTCGGCGGTGATGTCGAGCTCCATCGGCACGTCGAGGGTGGCGTGCACGGTGGTGGTCCAGGCGCTGCCGTCGGGGCGGCCCTCGGGGACCGGGCCCTGGGGGTGGACGTCCGGGACGAGCGGCTCGCGTAGCGGGATGTCGAAGTGGACGGGCCCGGCGTTGCCGGAGCGGGTGCCGCGGGCGGCGGCGAGGACGCGGCTGACCGCGGAGCGCCACTCGCTGTTCTGCTCGATCCCTTCGGCCAGGCCGAGGCTGATGGTGGCGCGGACCTGGGTGCCGAACATGCCGAGCTGTTCGACGGTCTGGTTGGCGCCGGTGCCGAGGAGCTCGTAGGGGCGGTTGGCGCTGAGCACCACGAGCGGCACCCGAGCGTAGTTGGCTTCGAGCACGGCCGGCGCGAGGTTGGCGACGGCGGTGCCGGAGGTCATCACGACGGGCACCGGCCGGCCGGAGGCGACGGACAGCCCGATCGCGAGGAAGCCGGCGGTGCGTTCGTCGATGCGCATGTGCAGCCGCAGCCGGCCCGCATTGTCAGCGGCCTGCAGCGCGAAGGCCAGCGGCGCGTTGCGCGAGCCGGGGCACAGCACGACGTCGCGGACGCCGCCTCGGGCGAGTTCGTCGACGACGGCGGTCGCCTGGGCGGTGGACGGGTTCACGGCACCCAGAGTAGTGCGGCCGGGCGGTACGCCCCCGATGCCCCGGGCGGTGCGGGACGAGGGTCACAGCAAGAATGGGGCGATGCGCACCGTCTTCGATCCCACCGAGCTGGGCACCGGCCGCTTCTACCGACTGATGACCGCCACGATCGTGCCGCGGCCGATCGCATGGGTGTCCACCGTGTCGGCGGACGGAGTGCCCAACGTCGCGCCGTACAGCTTCTTCACCGTCGCCGCGGTCACGCCGCCGGTGGTGCAGTTCACCTCGGTCGGGCGCAAGGACAGCCTCCGCAACATCGAGGAGACCGGCGAGTTCGTGATCAACGTCGCAACCGTGCCGCTGATGGAACGGGTCAACGCGACGTCGGCGGGCTTCGCGCACGACGTGGACGAGTTCGCGGCGGTGGGCTTGCGGCCCGAGCGCAGCGAACGGGTCCATCCGCCCCGGGTCGCGGAAGCGCCGGCGGCGATCGAGTGCACCCTGCACCGGGTGATCGAAGTCGGGGACTGCTTCGTGGTGATGGGCGACGTGGTGGCCGTGTCGGTCCGGACCGACGTGCTGGCCGAGGACGGGATGCCGGACTTCGCGGCCCTGGCGCCGGCGAGCCGGCTGGGTCGCAACGAATGGGGCCTCACCCCCGCGGTGCGTCACCTCGACCGCCCCGAATGATAGGTTAGCCTCCGCTAATTCCGACGGAGGTTCGTATGGCCGTGCGCACCAAGACCACCCGCATCGCCCCGGCGAGCCGCGAGATCGTCACCGGCCGGGTGCTCGCCACCGAACGAATCGGGCCGAGCTTCGTGCGGGTGACCGTGGGCGGCGCGAACGTCGGGCGGATCGCACCCATGGGGTTCGACCAGTGGTTCCGGCTGTTCTTCCCGGCCCCCGGCCAACGGTCGCTGACACTGCCGGCCACGGCGGGCCCGCAGTGGTGGCCCGAGATGCGAGCCATGCCCGAGGCCGTCCAGCCGATCCTGCGCAACTACACGATCCGTCGCTACCGGGAGGCGGGCGCGGGCCGGTACGGCGACACGGCCGAACTGGACATCGACTTCGCCACCCACGGCGACACGGGACCGGCATCGCAGTGGGCGCGCACCGCGCAGCCGGGCGCCGAACTGGCGCTGCTGGACGAGGGCATCATGTACCACCGCCCCACCGAGGCGCGCTGGCAGATCCTCGTCGCCGACGAGAGCGCGCTGCCCGCGATCGCGGGGATCCTCGCGTCGTCCGCCGGGCGGCACCACGCGGTGCCCACCGAGGTGTTCGTGGAGGTGGACGATGCCGGCGACGTCGCCGCCCAGGAGATCGTCCCCGGCCCGGGCGTCCGGCTGCACACGGTGGTGCGGCCCGGGCGGCACGCGCCGCCCGGGCCGCACGTGCTTGAGGCCGTGCGGGCCGGCGCGCTGCCCGACGGGCCGGGATACGCGTTCCTGGCGGGCGAATCGGGACTCGTGACGTCGCTGCGCCGGCACCTGGTGCGGGAGCGGGGCCTCGCGAAGTCCGCCGTGACCTTCACCGGCTACTGGAAGTTCGGCGCCGCCAGTTATTGAGGGTGCGCCGCCAGTTATCGAGGGTGCGCCGCCAGTTATCGAGGGTGGTGTCTTTCCGGACCGCGACCGGTCCGGAAAGACACCGGGTGTCTCAGCCGGCGTGCTTCTGCACCAGCGCGCCCACGCGCGGCAGGGCCTCGACGACGTGCTTCTGCGCCGACGGGCGCAGCTTCTCGTAGACCTTCTTGATCGCCGTGCGCGACGAGGCCTCGATGCGCGCGTCCGTCACACCGAGCAGCGCGTCCGCCACCGTCTCACCGCGGGCGGTGAGGTAGTCGGCGAACGCACCGTTGCCCGCGTAGTCCTGCCAGAACGGCTGGATCTTGGCGACGAACTCCGGCAGCAGCCCCTCGACGGCGCTGGGCACGATCGACGGGCCGAGCTTCGTCACCGCCGCGTAGCCGGCCTTGAGCGCGAGACCCGACGCGCCCTTCTTGTCCGACACCTCGGCGTCGATCAGCGCCTCGACATCGGCGACAACCGCCGGGACCTTGTCGGCGCCGAGCAGGGCATCATCCAGAGCTGCAACCACTTCCACTGCCTCCGTAATGTGACTCGTGAGTACGAACGCCCGGAACGATATACGACGACCCGAGCCGCACCTAGTCGAGCGCGGCGCGGCAGCGCCGGACCCGGTCGAACCACCAGCGCACCCGTTCCGGGTCGGCCCGCACGGCCTCGAGGAGCGCCGGATCCGGCGTCACCTCCCCCACCGGGAGCGCCCCGCCGGCCATCGTCCGCGGCGCCCCCACGTCGACGGTGAAGAACCCGCCCGTGCCCAGTCCGCACGCGTACGGCAGCTCGGGCAGCGCGGCCGCCGCGGCCAGTCCGGCACCCATGCCCACGGCCGAGTCGAGCGCGCTCGACACCACCACCGGCACGCCGTGGCCGGCCAACTCGTCGGCCAGCGCCAGCAGCCGTCGCACCCCGCCGAGCGGGGCCACCTTGACCACCGCCACGTCGGCGCCGCCGGCCCGCACCACCCGCAAGGGATCCTCGGCGCGCCGGATGCTCTCGTCCGCCGCCACCGGCACGTCGGGCATCCGGCGGCGCACCTCGACCAGTTCCGGCACCGTCGCGCAGGGCTGCTCGGCGTACTCGAGCGGGCCGTCGGCGACGAGCGCCGTCAGCGCAGCGACGGCCTCGTCCGCGCTCCACCCGCCGTTCGCATCGATCCGCACGTGCGGGACGAGTTCGCGCACCGCCCGCACCCGCGCGACGTCCTGCGCCAGGTCCTGCCCGGGTTCGGCGACCTTGACCTTGGCGGTGCGGGCCCCCGGGAACCGGGCGAGGACGGCCGGCACGTCGCCGGGGCCGACGGCCGGGACGGTGGCGTTGACGGGCACGGTGTCCCGGCGCGGCGCCGGGTGCCCGAGCCACGCGGATTCGAGGGCCGAACGCAGCCAGTGCGCCGCCTCGTCGTCGGCGTACTCGGGGAACGGCCCGAATTCTCCCCACCCGGCGGGACCGCGCACGAGCACGAGTTCACGTTCGGTGATGCCGCGGAACCGCACCCGCATGGGCAGCGACACCACGACGGCCGCGGCGAGGATCTCGTCGACGGCGGGCAGGGCCGCGGCGGTCACGGCTGGCCGGGCAGCAGCTGGATCATCAGGGCCTCGCAGTCGGCGAGCAGCGTGCCGTCGAGGTCGTGCAGCTCGGCCGAGCAGAAGAGCTTGCGCCCCTCGACCCGGTCGACCCGCCCCTCCACGACGAGCTCGGTCTCGAGCGGGGTGATCTTGCGGTAGTTCACATGCAGGTAGCCGGTGCGGGCGATGGGATGGCCGGCCGCGTGGACCACCATGCCGAACAGGTCGTCGAACAGCAGTGGCAGGGTGCCACCGTGCGCCGCGCTGTTGCCGCCGCGGTGGTAGAGCCGGAACGTGCCGCGCGAGCGGACCGACTCCGCGTCGAACTTCTCGATCATCCACGGCGGCATCAGCAGGCTGCCGCGACCGGGCAGGTCGATGTTGAAGCCGGCCGGCGACCTGCCCTCGGGCACGACGTGCGGCTCGAGCAGGTCCCCGAGGGCCTCGGCCTGCTCGATGGCCCGGTCGACGACGTCGTCGGGGATGTGGGTGGAGACGGCGAGATCCTGCAGCCGCCGCAGCGCCTCGACGAAGCGACCGTAGTTCGGTCCCGCCTTCACCGGCGTGTACACCGGAAACCCGCCGTGGTGCTCGTAGTCCGCGTCGACCGTACGGTCTGTCTGCTCGCTCATAGCTGCACGGTATCGCCCGGCGACCGTCGCGTCGGCGCAGAGGGCCGCGACCGGAGTTCTATGGTCGACGGGTGACTTTCAATCCTGAGCTGTGGCGGCCCGTACCCGGGTTCGAGAACCTCACCGACATCACCTACCACCGGCACGTCACGCAGGGCACCGTCCGCGTGGCGTTCGACCGGCCGGAGGTGCGCAACGCGTTCCGGCCGCACACCGTCGACGAGTTGTACCGCGCGCTGGACCACGCCCGCATGACGTCCGACGTCGGCGCGGTGCTCCTCACCGGCAACGGCCCCAGTCCGAAGGACGGCGGCTGGGCCTTCTGCTCGGGCGGCGACCAGCGGATCCGTGGGCGCAGCGGCTACCAGTACGCGAGCGGCGAAACCGCCGACACGGTGGACAGGGCCCGCGCGGGCCGGCTGCACATCCTCGAGGTGCAGCGGCTGATCCGGTTCATGCCGAAGGTCGTGATCGCCCTCGTCAACGGCTGGGCCGCCGGCGGCGGGCACAGCCTGCACGTCACGTGCGATCTGACCCTCGCCTCCCGCGAGCACGCCCGGTTCAAGCAGACCGACGCCGACGTGGGCAGCTTCGACGGCGGCTACGGCAGCGCCTACCTGGCGAAGATGGTGGGCCAGAAGTTCGCCCGCGAGATCTTCTTCCTCGGCGACACCTACACCGCCGAGGAGATGCACCACATGGGTGCGGTCAACCGCGTCGTCGACCACGCCGAGCTCGAGAACGTCGCGCTGGAGTGGGCCGCGAAGATCAACGGCAAGTCGCCGCAGGCCCAGCGGATGCTCAAGTACGCCTTCAACCTGGCCGACGACGGGCTCGTCGGCCAGCAGCTGTTCGCGGGCGAGGCGACGCGGCTCGCGTACATGACCGACGAGGCGGTCGAGGGCCGCGACGCGTTCCTGCAGAAGCGGGACCCGGACTGGTCGCCCTACCCCTGGTACTACTAGGGCCTTCTCGCGCCGAGGGGGAGGTTGTCGCGACATCGCGCGAGTAGCTCCCGCGACAACCTCCCCCTCGGCGCCACAACCTCCCGATTGAAACGGCCCGAATCGGGCACACTCCTGATCATGACGGATCGCGAGCAACCACTTCCCGACCACATCCGGCCCGACGGCGTGTCCGACGAGACGGTGGCGGCGGCCGGCAAACTCTCCGAAGCGCTCGAAACGGTGGAGCAGGCCCGCGGGAACCTGTACGCCTTCCACCAGCTGATGGGCCGCGCCGACCTGCTGCTCGGCGACGCTGTGGACAAGCTCGCCGAGGCCGGTCACCGCGAACTCGCCGACCGGGTGCAGACGGAGATCGTCGGACGCAACGTCCTCGAGGGACGGTGGACGTTCCAGATCGTGGAGGACTTCGACGACGGGTACTGGACGGAGTTCCGTGAGCTCGAGCGACAGGTGCGCGACGAACTGGTCCGCGGCCGCCGGCATCTGTTCGAGGCCGAGATGAAGGAGCAGCGCCGCACCCACGGGCGACGGGGGCACGAGGCGCGCCCGGCCGAGGAGGGCTGAGATGGAGATCCTCGGCAGCCGGACGATCCTGCGGCCGGGCGACTACGACGCCGCCCTGCGGTTCTACGGTGACGTCCTGGGCCTGGCGATCTACCGCGAATATCCCGGCGGGACGGTGTTCTTCGCCGGGCAGTCACTGATCGAGGTGGCCGCGCACGGCAACACCGGGCGGCCCCAGCACTTCGAGGGTGCGCTGTGGCTGCAGGTGCGCGACGTCTACGACGTCGAGGCCGAGCTGGTGACGAGGGGGGTCCCGATCGTGCGGGGCGCCCGGCAGGAGCCGTGGGGCCTGCACGAGCTGTGGATCGCCGATCCCGACGGCATCCCCATCGTGCTGGTGCAGATCCCGCCGGACCATCCGCTGCGCCGCGACACCCGCTGACCGGTGCGTCCTTCGGGCTGCTGGGACAGCCCAAAGGACGCACCGGCCGCGTCAGCGGCCCGTCAGCGCGGCCGCGATCTGCTCGGTGTGCGCCTGCGACTCGTAGAGCTGGCGCAGCAGCCACAGCCGCAGCACCCGCGCGATCGCGCCCGCCAGAAACAGCGCGGCGCCGAGGATCGCGACGATCAGCAGCGCCGTGGCGAGGATCTGGTACGACGCGATGTTGCGCAGGTCCGCCTGGGTGAGCGAGGCGAAGTAGACGACGAACGCCGCGACGGCACCGCCGATCATCAACACGAGCCCGCCGATGCGCGCGGGACCGTCGCCCTTCGCCGCTCCGGTGTCGAGCTTCAGGTCTGCCGCGTCCTGCCGGAACTTGGCGCGCCGCTCCTCGGTGAGTGCGGTCATGGTCATCCTCCTAGGTAGCTGGTCGAAAGTTCGTGTTCGATGTCTGCGGGATCCCCGACCCGCACGACGCGGCCCTGCAGCATCAGCGCGGCCGACGTCGCGATGGGCAGCACCGCCCGCGCGAACTGCTCGGCGACGAGGATCGACAGCCCGTCGTCGACGAGCCGGCCGACGATGTCGTACATCTCGGTGACGATCCGGGGGGCGAGCCCCATGGACAGTTCGTCGAGCAAAAGCACCGTGGGGTCGGTGCCGAGGGCCCGGGACAGGGCGAGCATCTGCTGCTCGCCGCCCGACATCGAGCCCGCGAGCTGGCCCCGTCGCTTCCCGAGGATCGGGAAGCGCTCGTAGGCGACGGCCTCGAGATCCTTCAGCGACACGCCGGTTCCGGTGGCGACCCACAGGTTCTCCCGGACGGTGAGGTTGGGGAAGATGCCCCGCCCCTCCGGAATGGTGCAGACGCCGAGCCGGGCGAGCGCCGCGGCGTCGACACCGTTGACGACGCGGCCGGCAACGCGCAGCTCGCCGTGCTCGACGGGCAGCACGCCCGAGCACACCCGCAGCGTCGTGGTCTTGCCGCCGCCGTTGGGCCCGAGCAGGGCGACCACCGAGCCCGGCTGCAGCGCCAGGTTCACCCCGTGCAGCACCTCGATGGGTCCGTAGCTCGCCCGCACGTCGACCAGTTCGAGCAGCGGGGCCGGTTCGTCGCCGGGGACGTCGACGAGATCGGTGACCGGTGCGTTCATGCGACCTCCTCGGTTCCGATGTACGCGGCGATCACCGCTGGGTCGTTGCGGATCTGCTCGGGGCTGCCCGAGGCGATGAGGGCGCCGTAGTCGAGGACGTGGATGCGCGAGCACACCCGCATCACGAGCGGCAGGTCGTGCTCGACGAGGCAGATCCCGAGACCGTCGCCCGCGAGCCGGCACAGCAGGTCCGCGAAATCGTCGGTCTCCCGCTCCGTCTGCCCGGACGCGGGTTCGTCGAGCAACAGCACGCGCGGCCGGGTCATCAGCGCCCGCGCGACCTCGACGACGCGGGCGCGGCCGGTGGGGATGTCGGAGACGTCCCGGTCGGCGACGTCCGTGAGCCCGGTCAGCTCGAGCAGCCGGTCGGTCTCGG
>NZ_PCZU01000272.1:6581-38175 GCF_002887785.1 Rhodococcus sp. ENV425 | reverse complement strand
CGCGGTGCGGTGCATGTCGCCCGCGACCCGCAGGTTGTCGCGCACCGACAGCGACAGGAACAGCTCGAGCCGCTGGAAGGTGCGGGCCAGCCCGCGCCGGGCACGCTTGTAGGGCGCCGCGCGGGTGACGTCGACACCGTCGAGGAACACCTGCCCGGAGGTCGGTTTCTGCAGCCCGGTGACGGTGTTGAACAGGGTGGTCTTGCCGGCGCCGTTGGGCCCGATCAGGCCGGTCACGGCGCCTGCGGTGACGGCGATGCTCACGTCGTCGACGGCGGTGTGACCACCGAACCGGACGGTGACGCCCCGGGTCTCGAGCAGGGTGTCAGACATGCGCGCTCAGCTCCTTCGCGACGGTCGCGGGCGGTTCGGCCGCCGGATGGGTGGGCCGTGCCGCGGGCAGCCCCAGTTCGCGGTCGAGGCGGTAGCGGCCCTCGGCGGTGTACGGCTCGTCGAGGCCGACGAGTTCCGGCGGGGTGGTTCGCCGGCGGGCCAGCTCCTCGGGGTCCAGGACCGCGCCGGGCATCAGCCATTCGCCGATCACCGGGAGCAGGAACACGATCGTGATGGTCAGCGCCGCGAACCACCAGTTGCCCAGGACGCCCGTCAGCGCCAGGACGTAGAGCACCGCGATCACGGCACCGCCGCCGTAGAGGACCGGCCGGGCGGACAGCAGACGGCGGTAGCCCTCCACCATCTGGTGCACGCTGCCCGACGGGTTGTGACCCACCCCGATGCCGATGAGCGCGGGGCTGACCGCGGCGATGTTGCCGAGCAGCAGGTACAGGCCCTCGAGCTCGGGCTGCGTCTTCGCGAGGTTGTTGAACGAGACCATGATGACCGCGAACCCGACGCCGGCCATGAGGCCGCCGAACAAGGCCCCGCTGACGTAGCCGATGCCGGCCACCACGGTGAGCATGAGCAGGGTGAGGCCCACGATGATGCTGAAGTTCTCGCCCGCGACCGCGCCGGTGGCACTGGACATGAGGACGCCGCCGAGACCGGCGATGGCGGCCGAGAGCATGAAGACGCTCAGCTTCAGGGTCACCAGGTTCTGCCCGAGCATGGCCGACGCGGCGGGGCTGTCCTTCATCGCCGCCAGGCGACGTCCGTAGCCGCCGTTGCGCAGGGCGACGACGCCGACACCGAGCAGCGCGAACAGGACCGTCGCGGTCATGAGGAACGTCGTCTCGTCCTGCAGGTCCAGCGGCCCGATCCGCAGCGGCGGGATCACGAGTGAGCCCCCGGTGAAGATCGAGAACTTCACGCCGAACAGTTCGTGCTCGGTGGTGTCGCGCAGCACCATGTTGGAAACGAAGACGCCGAACGCCATGGTGGCGAGCGCGAGGTAGAGACCGCGCAGCCGCAGGGCCGGAAGCGCGACGAGCCCGCCGACGAGCGCGGTGACGGCCACGGCCAGCAGCACCCCCCACACGGTCAGACGCTGGTCGAGACCGGTGCCGGTGATCCCGAAGTGGAACACGACGATCGTGGCGATGGCCCCGAACGACAGGGGTGCGAGGTTCATCTCGCCCGCGTATCCGGTGAGCAGGGTCAGCGACAGCGCGACGATCGCGAAGGTCATGCCCAGCGTGAACGTGGTGATCGCGGATTCCACCATGAGCAGGCGGACGAGAGAGACGACGGCGACGAGCGCAACCGCCCACACGACGGCCTTGCGCACGCTCGGCACGTGGTAGCGCTCGCGGGTACGCATCGCCGCGCCGCGCAGCCGGTCCTGGGGCAGGACGATCAGCACCACGAACAGCGCCACCATCGGCAGCGAGACCCGCAGGTTCGACGTCCAGGCCCAGGACGAGGGTGCGTAGCCGATCAGGTAGGCGCCGGCGAGGCCGAGCACGAGGGCGCCGACGAACGTGCGCGGGATCGAGCTGAGCCGGCCGAACATCGCGGCCGCGAACGCGTCGATGACGAGCAGGGTGAGCATGTTCGCCTCGAGGCTGCCGCCACTGATCGGGGTGATCAGCACCCCGGCGAGGACGGCGAGGGTGGAGCCGAGCGCCCACGAGAACGCGGCGATCCGTTCGGGGTTGTGGCCGTTGAGCCGCAGCAGGTCGGGGTCGTCGACGACGCCGCGCATGGTGGCGCCCATCCGGGTGCGCTGGAAGAGCATGCGCAGGCCGACCGCGATCCCGATGGCCGCGACCACGCACAGGATCTCGTGGACGCGGACGAACGCGCCGAGCACGCTGATCCCGGCGTCGTCGCCGAAGAACATGCCGAGCGAGCGGGGCTTCTCGGGATGCCAGAACCACTGGGACAGGAACAGCATCCCCAGCATGACCGAGACGGTCACGACGATCTTGGTGACCTCGGCGGTGTCCCGCAGGCCCCGCATGATCACGACGTACAGCGCCAGGCCCATGAGCGGCCCCGCGAGGAACAGCACCACGAGCAGGGCCAACGGGACGGGCAGTCCCCAGCCGGCCGTGAGCTGCCAGTAGAGGAACGCACCGAGCATGGCCTGGGCGCCGTGCGCGAAGTTGAAGATTCCGGAGGTGTTGTAGGTCAGAACGAGCCCGGAGGCCGCGATCGCGTACACGGACCCGAGCACGAGGCCCAGGATCGTGAACGTCACGAATGTGTCCATGGTGAAGCCCTGTCGGTAGAGAACCGGTCGTGGGGAGGCGGGGCAGTGCCGTGCGGGCACCGCCCCGCCGGTCGGTGCAGGCCGGTCAGTCCTGCGGCTTGATCACGTTCGGGTTCATGAACTTGGTGGCGATCCGGTCGGGTCCGAGTTCGGTGCCCCACGTCTCCGGGGCGGTCTTGACGAGGTACGCGTCGTTGCACTCGAACTCGGCGGCGGTCTGCGGGAACGCCTGCGTGTAGGTCTCGCCCGTCAGCGTGACCGTCAGACCGCAGCTGGCCGGCATGTTGGCACCCGGGTCGGTCACGGCGTGCAGTCCGCCGCCGTCCCACTCGTGGATCTGCGACAGCTCGTCGATCATGCACTGCCGGGTCAGGTCGGAGCCGCACTCCTTCGCCGCGGTCGCCCACAGCAGGAACGACGAGGTGGCCTGCATGCCGAGCAGCGCGGTCTTGCCGCCCTTCTCCCCGACGAGGTCGAGGTACTGCTGCACCGCCGGCACCTTGTCCGCGTTCTCGAGCATCTGGAAGGTCATGCCCGCGTGCAGGTTGTCGAGCAGACCGCCGGCGTTCGCCTCCTCGACGGTCTGGCCGTACCAGGTCGCCTCACCCATCAGGACGGGATCGATGCCCACCTGGTCGAGCGCCTTGAAGAAGTTCAGCTCGTTCGGCACGGGCGACCGGGAGGTCCACAGGCCCTCGACGCCGCACTCCTTGAACTTCTCGGCGAACGGGACGTAGCTGGCCTCGCCGTCGTAGTTGATGGTGACGCCGCAGTTCTTCAGCTCGAACCCGGCGGCCTCGGCGATCGAGCGCACCTTGGTCAGCGACGTGATGATGGTCGGCATCGTGCTGCCGACCAGGTCGAACTTGTCCTTCAGGTCCGGCCGCAGCTGCGCCATCTGGAACCATGCCGAGCCGTTGGCGTAGTCCACCGGGAACGGCACCCCCTGATAGGTCATGGGGCCGTTGGCCGCCTCCGGCGACACCGTGAAGCCGGGCACCGCGGCGAGGTTGCAGGCCACGCGGGTCTGCTCGGCGGTCTGGTCCATCGCGAAGCCGTGACCGACCATCATGAACTCGGAGCGGCACGCGTCCTGCATGACGGAGTTGGCCTGGGTCATCGCTGCGTCGTAGTCGGTGCCGACGATCGTGCGCCCATTGATGCCGCCCTGGGCGTTGCACCAGTCGATCATCGCGGAGACGGCGTCCGACATCTCCTTGTTCAGGCCCGGGCTCTTGGCGTAGCCGCGGTCGTCGCCGTAGCCGATGCGGATCTCGGTGTCGGTCACGCCCTGGTCGGTGGCGCCCGCGGCGTCCCCCTCCCCGCACGGTGAGTCCAGGGTGCCGAATTTGTCCACCGCGACGGTATCGGCCGCGGCGGCCCCGGTCCCGGTCGCGCCGGCCCCGCCCGACGGGTCGGCGCCGCGTTCGCCGGCACAGGCCGAGAGCAGCGCCGCGGACGCCGTCAGTGCCAGCACGGTCCTGGCGAGTGTGTGCTTGTTCAAGGTCGGGTGTCTCCTTCGTCGCGGGGCTCCGTCCGGCGGAAGCTCCGGGGCGGTGTACTGCGGCGAAAGCTAGCCAGGGCCGGGAAGGGCGGGACGAGAGATTCCCGTTCAGTGAGACCTGCCGTGAAGCCGGTCACACGCTCCGCGCCGAGTGAAACTCCACACAGCGGGGAACCGGCGCACGCGGGCTGCCACCACCGGAAGGAGCCGGGGTGTCCGCGTTCACCTCGCCGTCGCTGTACTTTTACCCACCGGCTACCTCACAATCGGCAGATGTGACCGCAGAGCTTGTCGTCCTCCTGGTGGTGGTAGTCACTGCCCTCGCATTCGACTTCACCAACGGCTTCCACGACACCGGGAACGCGATGGCGACATCGATCGCCACCGGTGCCCTGAAACCGAAGGTGGCGGTCGCCCTCTCCGCCTCGCTCAACCTCGTCGGCGCGTTCCTGTCCGTCGAGGTCGCCGCGACGGTCGCCAAGGGGGTGGTCAACCTGGGCAGCACCGGCGGCGAGGCACTGCTGCTCATCGTGTTCGCCGGTCTCGTCGGCGGCATCCTGTGGAACCTGGCGACGTGGCTGTTCGGCCTGCCGTCGAGCTCGTCCCACGCACTGTTCGGCGGCCTCATCGGCGCCGCCCTCGCCTCCCTCGGGATCGACGGCGTGGTGTGGGACGGAGTGATCGGCAAGGTGATCATCCCGGCGCTGCTGGCGCCGGTGGTGGCGGCACTCGTCGCCACGGTCGGCACCTGGTCGGTGCACCGCATCACCCGCACGGTGCCCGACGAGACCCGCGGTCACGGCTTCCGCATCGGCCAGATCGGTTCCGCCTCCCTGGTGTCGCTGGCGCACGGCACCAACGACGCGCAGAAGACGATGGGCGTGATCTTCCTGGCGCTCGTCGCGCACGGCAGCCTCACCGCCGACGCGGAGATGCCGTTCTGGGTGAAGCTCTCCTGCGCCGTCGCGATCGCCCTGGGCACCTATCTCGGTGGCTGGCGCATCATCCGCACCCTCGGCAAGGGACTGGTGGAGATCGCACCGCCGCAGGGCATGGCGGCGGAGTCGTCGTCGGCCGCGATCATCCTCACCTCGAGCCACTTCGGTCTGCCCCTGTCGACCACCCACGTGGCGACCGGTTCGATCCTGGGGTCCGGACTCGGCACCCGCTCCGCGAACGTGCGGTGGGGCGTCGCCGGCCGCATGGCCGTCGCCTGGCTGATCACACTGCCGTCCGCGGCGCTCGTCGGCGCGGTGTGCTGGGGTCTGGCCCACCTGATCGGCGGCCTGCCGGGCGTGATCGTGGTGTTCGCAGTGCTGTGCGCGCTGTCGCTGCTGATGTACCTGCGGTCACGCCGGCAGCCGATCGACGCCTCCAACGTCACCGCGGAATGGGACGGCAAGCTGGCTCCGGCTCCGGCCCCGGCCCCGGCCCCGGCCCCGATCCCGGCCCCGGCCCCGATCCCGGCCCCGGCCCCCGAGGACGTGCCGGCCGCACCGACCACTCCCACGGAGGGACGCCCGTGAACCTGTTGACGAACACCCTGAGCTCGCTGTGGCAGGTCGTCCTCGTCGGCCTCTTCTTCGGAGCGGGCCTGCCGGCCGTCTTCGCGCTCGGCATGCGATCGCTCGTCGCGGGGCGCGCCGGAGAGCAGGCCCGGCCGAACCCGCTCGGCATCGCCGGCGCCGTCGTCTGCTTCGCCGTCGTGCTGATCGCAATCGTCGCGGGGATACTGTTGCTGGCTTCGGACTTCCTGTCGAGCGCCTTCGGCATCGACGTCTTCTGAGCCACCGCTGTCCCGCCGTCCGTCCCAGGAAAGAACCGCATTGCCCATGTACTCGCTCCGTTCGGTCCTCGACTGGCTGCGCGCCGGTTATCCGGAAGGCATCCCGGCCAAGGATCACTTCGCGCTGCTTGCAGTGCTGCGGCGGCGCCTGACGGACGAGGAGATCGCCGAGGTGTGCGAGATGTCGATCGCCACGGCGCACGAGCACCCGGAGCGCTGTGTCGACTACGACACGCTCGAGCAGATCATCGCCGGGGTGCTGAACGAGGAACCGGCGGAGGAGGACCTCGAACGGGTCGCCGGGCGCCTCGCCGCGGGAGGCTGGCCGGTGGTCGCCGAGGACGGGACCGTGGTGACCGGCGACGACGGGACGGACTGAGGAGGTGCCCCCGTGACGCTTCCGCCGTTCCTCACCTCGATCATCGAGTGGCTGCGGGCCGGCTACCCGGAGGGCGTGCCGGAACAGGACTACGTGCCCCTGTTCGCGCTGCTCAGCCGGCGGTTGTCGGAGGACGAGGTCGACCAGGTGGCGCACACCCTCGTCGACGACGGGGACCTGCCCATCTCGAAGACGGACATCGCCGTGCTGATCACGAAGATCACCAACGAGATGCCGCTCGAACAGGACATCGATCGGGTGCGCCGGCACCTCGAGACCGGAGGGTGGCCGCTCACCGGCCCCGCCACATGAATCTCGAGGTGCTGCCCGTCCCCCCCGGCGACGCCGTGCGGGAGGTGCTGCCCGCACTACGGCGCATGCTCGACGGCGACGGACCGGCCCTGCTCCCCGTGCCGGTCGCCGACGACCGGGAAATCCGGAGACTGACCGAAGCGCTGCGCCCGGGCGAACCCGCCGACGACGGTATCGGCCTGGTCGTCGCCACCTCGGGCACCACGGGCACCCCGAAGGGCGCCCAGCTGACCGCCGGGGCGCTGCGGGCCAGCGGTGACGCCACCCACGAGCGCCTCGGCGGACCCGGCTCGTGGCTGCTGGCGCTGCCGGCCCACCACATCGCCGGGATGCAGGTGCTGCTGCGGGGCCTGCTCGCGGGAGCCGGGCCCGTCGTGATCGACGTCGCCGGCGGCTTCGATCCGGCTCGGCTGCCGGCGGCGGTCGCCGCCATGCCCGGTGGGCGGCGCTACACGTCGCTGGTGCCCACGCAGCTGATCAAGGCCCTGGACCACCCGGGCGCCGTCGCGGCCCTCGCCGACCTGGACGCGGTCCTGCTGGGCGGGGCCGCCACGCCCGCCCCGATCCTGCGCCGTGCGCAGGACGCCGGGATCACCGTCGTCCGCACCTACGGGATGAGCGAGACCTGCGGCGGGTGCGTATACGACGGGGTCCCACTGGCCGGGACCACGGTCCGGGTCGACGCGCAATCGCGGGTGTGGCTCGGCGGGGCCACACTCGCGCGCGGCTATCGCGGTCTGCCCGATCATCCGGCGTTCGCCGAACCCGGCTGGTTCCGCACCGACGACGCGGGCGAGCTCGCCGACGGCGTCCTCCGCATCCTGGGGCGCCTGGACGAGGCCATCTCCACGGGCGGCCTCACCGTCGTGCCGCAGGTCGTCGAGGCCGTCCTGCTCGAGCACCCCGCGGTACGCGAATGCGCCGTGATCGGGCTGCCCGACCCCCGGCTCGGTCAACGGGTGGCGGCCGTCGTCGTCCCGGAGGTCGGCGCCTCCCCCACCCTCGACGACCTGCGAGTCTGGACCAGCGCGTCGCTGGACGTCACGGCGGCGCCGCGGGCGCTGCACGTCGTGCCGGCCCTGCCGTTACGCGGCCCCGGCAAGGTGGACCGGCGGGCACTGGTCGCCCGGTTCTCGTAGGCCGACCGGGTTCGGGCGAGCGAATGTATCGCTCATCTCCTCGGGCCGACGGCATGGCACATTCGCTCGATGGCAGGATCGACGCATGGCAACCGCTGGTCAATGGCTCGAAGGCGCCCGTCCGCGCACCCTTCCCAACGCGATCGCGCCCGTCGTCGCCGGCACGGGGGCGGCGGCCGCGCTCGACGGCGTGGTGTGGGGGAAGGCTCTCCTGGCGTTGGTGGTCGCCCTGGCGCTGATCATCGGGGTCAACCTCGCCAACGACTACTCCGACGGCATCCGCGGGACCGACGACGACCGCGTCGGGCCGCTGCGGCTGGTGGGATCCGGGGCGGCGTCGCCGGCGTCGGTCAAGCGGGCCGCGTTCGCGTGTTTCGGAGTGGGCGCGGTGGCCGGGATCGCCCTGGCGATCACGAGCGCGTGGTGGCTGCTCCTGGTGGGCGCGGTGTGCATCGCCGGCGCCTGGTACTACACGGGTGGCCGCAACCCCTACGGCTACAGCGGGTTCGGCGAGATCGCCGTGTTCGTGTTCTTCGGGCTCGTCGCCGTGCTGGGCACGCAGTTCGTGCAGGCCGGCCGGGCCGACTGGGTCGGGCTGGCGTGTGCGGTGGCGGTGGGCTCGTTCTCGAGCGCGGTGCTGGTGGCGAACAACCTGCGCGACATCCCCACCGACACCGTCTCGGGCAAGCGCACGCTCGCGGTGCGGCTGGGCGACCCGCGGACCCGGACGCTGCATCTGATGCTGCTGGCCGTGCCGTTCGCGGCGTCGCTGGCACTGGTGGCGCGCACGCCGTGGGCGCTGGCGGGCCTGCTGGCGCTGCCGTTCGCGGTGCGCGCCCACGCACCCGTGCGGTCCGGCAGCCTGGGGTTGAGCCTGATCCCCGCGCTGCGGGATTCGGGCCTGGCGATGCTGGTGTGGGCCGTTGCGACCGCAGCCGCCCTGTTCCTGGCCTGAGGCGTCCCGCGCCCGGAACTTCAGTCCCGGTCGGGCACCAGCACGCCGAGCACCCAGTTGACGATCGAGATGATCAGCGCGCCCCAGAACGCGGTCCAGAAGCCCTCGACGGTCAGGCCGTAGTCGGTGAACTCGCTCAGCCACGCGGTGAGCAGGAGCATCAGGGCGTTCACGACGAGGGTGAACAGCCCCAGCGTCAGGATCAGCAGCGGCAGCGACAGCAGCTGCACGAGCGGCTTGACGAAGGCGTTGACGACGGTGAAGACGAGGGCGATCACCAGCAGGGAGATGATCTCGTTGGCGGCGCCGGTGCCGGAGCCGGTGAAGTCGATGCCGGAGACCCACTGGGCCGCCAGCCAGATGGCGACGGCGTTGAGGACCAGCCGGACCAGGAAGTTGATCATGCCGCCACTGTCGCACATTCCGGCCCCGGCGCGCGGTCGGGAACCGGTCGGTCAGGCGGCGCGACCCGGGTAGTCGCGCAGGCGGTCGCGGAGCGCCCTGCGGGACACGTGGGACTCGACGAGCGTGCAGGCGCGGTCGTCGTCGGAGCGCAGTATCCCGAGCAGGAGGTGCTCGCAGCCGATGACGTGGTCGCGGCGCGCGAGGGCTTCCCGCAGGGCGAGCTGCAGGGACTTCTTCGCGGCAGGATCGAACGGGAGGTGGCCGGCGAACGGCCCCCGCCGGTTCCGGCCGAGTCCGCGGTCGAGGACGCCCTCCCCGAAGGTCTCCTCGAGCCGGGCCCGGACGGAATCGAGGTCGATGCCGATGGCCCCGAGCGCGGCGGCGTCCTCGTCGCCGAGCACCCCGGTGTCCCGGGCGAGTTCGCTGCGCACGGTCTCGGCCGTGAGGCCGACGTCGGCGAGCAGGTGCCGCAGCGTCACGTCTGCGGTGACGAGGAGGCCGAGCAGCAGGTGGGCCGGCTCGATGCGGGGAGCGTTCAGCTCCCCGGCCTCCGCCTGCGCGGTGACGACGGCGGCTCGTGCGCCGGCGGTGAATCGTTCGAACACGGCGGATCACCCACGCTTCCGGTTGTACTTCTGGTGGACGGCCTGCCTGCTCACCTCGAGCGCATCGGCGATCGCCTGCCACGACCAGCCCTGCCGGCGGGCATTGTCGACCTGGATCGCCTCGAGTCGTTCGAGCAACCGTCGCAGGGCCCGCACGGCCCGCAATCCCTCTGCGGGGTCGGGGCTTCCGGCGGCGGCGGCGAGTGTGGTGGCCTCGGTCATACCGTCAATTTACGTTGACAAGCGGGCGGACGTCAAGAAAAGTTGACGCGCCGGGCCGGGGCGCGACCGGTTCAGTACCGCGCGACGGCGCCGTCCACCGCACGCTGCAGCTCGTCCTGCACCAGGCGCGTGACGTCGCGGACCTTACCGTCGAGGTCGGTGACCGGCTCGGTGAGGAACACGCTCGCCGGGCGTGACGGGTCCTTGCCGGGCCCGTAGCCGATGCCGACGCACACCAGCGCGGGGCGCGCCCCCAGATCGCGCGAGCGGCGGACGATGTGCCCGATGCCGGTCCCGAGCGGCTGCAACCGGGTCGGGTCCCCCTCGTTGCAGGTGCCCTCGGGGAAGATCGCGACGCTGTCGCCGTGATGCAGCCGCGCGGCGGAGACGTCCATCATCCGGCGCCCGGCATCGGAGACCGCCCGCAGGCCGTGGTTCTTGGCCCGGAAGACCGGGATCCCGCCCATCATGTCGATCTTGCGGCGCTGCGACTCGTCGGCGAACAGCTCGTCCTTCGCCAGCACCCGCGTGCTGCCGATCACCGGGCGCAGCGGGGAACGCCACGCCGTCGCCGCGAGGACGTACTGATCGCTGTGGGTGAGGTGGTTGGCGACGATCAGGAGGGGCGTGCGAGCCCGGATGAGTTCGCGGAGGCGATCGCGGACCCCGTCGTCGCAGCGCACCCGGGGGCGGTACCGGGCGGCGAGCAGGGCGTAGGCCGCCCGGGCGACGGGCCGGCTCTGCCGGTGCTCGAGGTAGAAGTCGTAGACGGCTTCGTAGTTGTCCAGGGCCACGACGGGGCGTTCCATGCCCCCACGATACTCAACCTACGACACCGTAGGCTACGGCCTCGTAGGGTCGGGTGCGGCCGAGGTGCGACGGCTCAGGCCTCCCACCTGCCGGTGTCCGCGAACTTCTCGAGCGTCGCGGTCGGGCCGGCCAGATCCATGCCCTCACCGGCCACCCAGCCGTCGTCGAAGTAGGTGCCCGCGTAGCGTTCCCCGCCGTCGCACAGGAGGGTGACGACGCTGCCGCGCCGGCCGTCGGCGATCATCTCGGCGATCAGGCCGAACGCACCCCACAGGTTGGTCCCGGTCGAGCCCCCGACGCGGCGGCCCAGGCTCTCGCTCGCGTGCCGCATGGCGGCGATCGACGCGGCGTCGGGCACCCGGATCATCCGGTCCACCACCTGGCCGACGAACGACGGCTCCACCCGGGGCCTGCCGATGCCCTCGATCCGCGACGGCATGCCGGTGGTGTAGTCCACCGAGCCCGTCTCGTACCCGCCGTAGAACGCGGAGTTCTCGGGGTCGACGACGGCCAGCCGGGTGCGGTGGCGGCGGTACCGGATGTACCGCCCGACGGTCGCGCTGGTGCCGCCGGTGCCCGCGCCGACGACGATCCACTCCGGGATCGGATGCTCCTCGAGCTGCAACTGGGTGAAGATCGATTCGGCGATGTTGTTGTTGCCGCGCCAGTCGGTGGCCCGCTCGGCGTGGGTGAACTGGTCCATGAAGTGACCGCCCAGCTCGACGGCGAGCCGGCGTGCCTCGGCGTAGATCTCCGGCGGCCGGTCGATGTAGTGGCACCGCCCGCCCTGCGCCTCGATGAGCGCAACCTTGGCGGGGCTGGTGTTGCGCGGCATCACCGCGACGAAGTCGAGGCCGAGCAGCTTCGCGAAGTATGCCTCGCTGACGGCGGTCGAACCGGACGACGCCTCGACGATCGGGGTGTCCTCGCGCACCCAGCCGTTGCAAATGGCATAGAGGAACAGCGACCGCGCGAGCCGGTGCTTCAGGCTGCCGGTGATGTGCGTGGACTCGTCCTTCAGGTACAGCTGGACACCCCACCCGGGAGGCAGCGGATAGCGCAGCAGGTGCGTGTCGGCGCTGCGTTGGGCGTCGGCCTCGATCAGCTGGACGGCACGGTCCACCCAGTCCCGCGACGCGCTGCGATCGACGACGCCGTCGCTCACCTACGATCCTCGCCGCGCAGGCGGGCCTGCAGGTCGGCCCGGTCGGCGCGGCGGTGCGCGTCGACGGACGCGATACTCTCGTTCACCCGGCGGCGCAGCGGCGCGAACACGACGAGCGAGAGCGGCAGCGCGATCAGCACCGCGAAGAGCGCGGCGACCAGCAGGGGGATCTCCACTCCGAACAGGCGGGGCACGTAGAGGATCACCACAGCGAGCACGAGGACGAGAGCCAGCCGGGCCAGCGAGTAGAGGGCGACGTCCCGGGCCAGGGTGCCCTTGCCGGTGCCGGTGTTGCCGGGCTGGCCAGGACGGTTCTGCGATGCTTCACTCACCCGTCCAGGGTAACCGCCGCGCGCGGGCACCCTGCTGGTCGACCGTCCGTTTTGTCTATTACTTCCGCTTTACCAACCGTAGACCGTTCGAGCAACCGGGGTATTCGGTGTCAACATGGCCACGTCGATCCGAACGAGACGAAACACCCGGAAGGACCATCGATGAGCGCACCCGCATTCAACGGCGCGAAGGAATCGCTGCTGACCCCCGGCCAGGTCGCGGCCCTGTTCCACGTGGACCCGAAGACGGTCACCCGCTGGGCCCACGCCGGCCGGCTCGGCTCGCTGCGCACCCCCGGCGGTCACCGCCGCTTCCGGGAGTCCGAGGTACTCGCGCTGCTGCGCTCCCTCACCACCGAAGCCACCCGCTGATCCGAGGAGACGGAGGCATCGTCGGGGACCCAGGCCACATCTGCACTCCCGCCACTACGAATAGACTGAAGGAGCAGGCCCGGCCGGCTGCGGAAACGCCGGCGGACTGCTCGCGGCGAGGAGGTGCGTGGTGCTCTACCTGTTGGCCATAGTCGGTGCCCTCACGATTGCGGTGCTGCTGTGGAAGGCGTTCGGTCCCGACCTTCGCTCCCGGCCGACCCGCGTGATCGGACCCGACGACGACCCGGACTTCCTGTGGAAGGTCGACCGGGAGTTCCGGCGCAGGTCCGCCGACGGCACCCCCGGACCCGATCAGGACCCCGGAGACTGATCTCCGGCCGAGTGACCTGTCCCGTCGCTGCGCTCGCCCCGGTGGCCTGTCCCGTCGCTGCGCTCGCCCCGGTGACCGCGACGCGGGAAGTCCGCGGCGACCCCCGCCGCGAGTTCCAGCAGGGCTCGCCGGGTGCGTGGCTGCAGCCGGGCCAGGTCCACCTCCGCACCCTCCTCGAGGTGCGGATCGAACGGAAGCACGTGGACGGCGCGGCAGCGCCGCGCGAAGTGCTCGACCAGCCGCTCCACGTCCACCTTGCCGGACCGGGGCCGCACGGCGTTGACCACCGCCACCGAGCGGGCCACCAGGTCCCGGTAACCGTGGGCGTCGAGCCAGTCCAGCGTCGCCGAGGCGCTCCGCGCGCCGTCCACCGATCCGGAGCTGACGACCACCAGCGTGTCCGCGTTCTCGAGAATCGCGCGCATCGCCGAGTGCATCAGTCCCGTGCCGCAGTCGGTGAGCACGATGTTGTGGAACCGTTCGAGGAGTGCCAGTGCCCGCTCGTAGTCCCGCGCGCTGAACGCCTCCGAGACGGCCGGGTCGCTGTCCGAGGCCAGCACCTCGAGGCGATGCCGGTTCTGTGAGGTGTGGGCCCGGACGTCGCCGTAACGGTGGATGTGCGCCTCGTCGCGCAGCAGCGTGCGCACCGTGCCGGACGCTCGGTCGGCGACCTTCTGGCTCAGTGTCCCCCGGTCGGGGTTGGCGTCCACCGCAACCACCCGGTCGCCCCGCAACGACGCGAACGTCGACCCGAGCGTGACCGTGGTGGTGGTCTTGCCGACCCCACCCTTCAGGCTCAGCAGCGCGATCCGGTAGCAGCCGTGCAGCGGTCCGCGCACCTGCTCGACCAGTTCGCGGCGCTGCCGGCCCCGCCGGCTGTCGCCGGGATCGATGCGCCCGCCGGTGCCGCGGTACACGGCCCGGCGCCACCCCCGCGCGGGCGCCGGCTGCACCCGGCTCACGAGAAGCGATGCGTCCAGATCCCGCGCCGACGGCTGCGCCGTCCCCGTCCGCTCGCCGTCCTCCGGCACCACGTCGTCCCCCGTCCCCGGTCCCCCACGGCCCGGCCGACGCGGACGATAACAGATCAGGTCAGGCCGGCGTACGAGTGCAGACCGGAGACGACCATGTTGATGATGAAGAGGTTGAACAGCATGGCGACGAAGCCGGCGACGTTGATCCCGGCCGCGCGCGTGTTGCGCCAGCCCGACGTCGCGCGGGCGTGCAGGTACGCCGCGTACATCACCCAGGTGATGAACGAGACGGTCTCCTTGGGATCCCAGCCCCAGAACCGGCCCCAGGCGGCCTCGGCCCAGATCGCGCCGAGGATGATGCCGGCACCGAACAGCGGGAACCCGATGATGGTGGTGCGGTACGCGAGACGGTCCAGGGTCTGCGCGTCCGGCAGGCGCTCGGCGATCCGGCCGAACACGCCGCGACCCTCCTCGCCCTTCGGGAACCGGATGCGCAGCAGGAACAGCAGGCTGGCGACGCCGGAGACCAGGAAGATGCCGCTGCCGACGCTGATGATGGTCACATGGATGGGCAGCCAGAACGACTGCAGGGCGGGCACGACGGGTGCGGCGTCGGCGTACAGCACGGTCGCCGCGAGGAACATCAGGATCAGCACCGGCACGAGCAGGTAGACCCACATGATCCGGTAGGCCGGCCGGCGCAGCACCACCAGGCCGAACAGCACCGCCGCGGCGCACGCCATCGACACGAACTCGTACATGTTGCCGAGCGGGAAGCGCTCGGTGGACAGCCCGCGCAGCACGATCGACGTGACCTGCAGGGCGGCCACCACGACGACGAGCGCGCGCCCCATGTTGCCGAGACGCTCGGACAGCGTCCGGCCCCGCGGCTCCTCCACCCGGCCCGGACCGTCCGGCGCCGAGGGCGGCTCGCCGGCCGCGCCGACGGCGACGAGCGTGCGCTCACGCTCGGCGACGAGATCGGCCCGGTGCGAGGCGTACTCGGCGATCAGCAACACCAGCGCGAGCACCAGCACCGCGAACGCCGATTCGAATGCCCAGTCGCTGTACTGCGCGAGGGTCTCGTTGAGGGTCATGCCTTCTTCTCCTGTGCTGCCTTCGCACGTGCGGTCGTGTCGTCGCCGAGCAATCGGCCGGTCAGACGCTCGAACTCGTCACCCCATCCGGCCTGGTCGGTCCGGGCGAGACCACCGAGTTCTACTACGGTACGTCGTTCCCCGTCGGCCACTGTACCGGCCGGGTAGGCCCGCACCCAGATCCGGCGGCGCTTGATCAGCAACGACACCAGTAGCCCCACCATCATCGTGATCGCCGAAACCAGCACCCAGGTCTGCGCCGGGTCGTGCGAGACCTGCAGGTTCACGAAATCGGTCGCGCCGTCGAAGCGGATCTGTGTCCCGTCGGGGAGCGTCACGCTCTCCCCCGCGAACAGGTTCACCCGGTCCTGCTTGACCAGCCGGCCCTGGTTGATCAGCTCACCGTTGAGGGAGAACAGCGACTGCGGGGTGCCGGTGTCGAGACCCGTGTCGCCCTTGTAGATGTCGATCGCGACGGCGGGATCGGTCAGCGCCGGGTAACCGGAGGACAACAGGTTGCCGTGGAACACCGCGGTGGGCGCGAACAGGCCCTCTATCGCGATCTGGTTGCGCCGCCGCTCGTCGGGATCCGGGTACATCCCGCCCGGCGGGTCGAACCGCATCGCGCCGCTGCTGAGGAAGGTGGTCGCGTCGTCGGGCCGCCACTGCAGCGTCTCGGTGCGGGTCTCGCCGTCGGGCCACGTCACCGTGAAGGACGGCGCGAAGCCGTGGCCCTGCAGGTAGACGCGGTCGCTACCGACCCGCAGCGGGTGGTTGACCCGCAGCTGCGCGTCGCGCCAGGTGTTCGTCGCCAGGTCGGCCCCCGCCTGGTAGTCGATGTTCGAGGTGAACATCTCGGCCTGCCCGTTGTCGAGATAGTCCGCGGAGAAGTCCTTCACGCGGATGCACATCGGAGTCAGGCCCGTGCCGTCGAGGGTGTTGCCCGCGCGGAACGAGTCGAACGCCGCCGGCGAGCTCGTGCAGAACTCCTCACCGTTGGCGACCAGGATGCGCTGGCCCTCGTAGCCGAACAGCTTGCCCACCGCGACCGCGGCGAGCAGACCCACCAGCGCGAGGTGGAACAGCAGGTTGCCGGCCTCGCGCAGGTACCCCTTCTCCGCGGAGAGCGTGAGCTCGCCGTCGCGCGCGCCGCGCCCCGCGGTCGTCTCCACGCCGCGCTCGGCGATGCGCCAGCCCCGCAGCTGACCGCGCACCCGGGCGAGCACCTCCTCGGGCGAGGCGTCGACCGTGGTCTCGAGGTGGTGCGGCAGCCGCGACAGGTTGCGCGGCGCCGGCACGGGCCGGGTGCGCAGCGCCCGGTAGTACTCCGTGCAGCGCGGCAGGATGCAGCCGATCAGGGAGACGAACAGCAGCACGTAGATCGCGGTGAACCAGAAGCTGCCGAACACGTCGAACAACTCGAGCCGGTCCAGGAGCGGCCCGAGGGTCGGGCGCGCGGCGATGTACTCGTCGACCTTGCCGGAATTGAGGCTGCGCTGCGGCAGCAGCGCGCCGGGGATCGCGGCCAGCGCGAGCAGGAACAGCAGCACCAGCGCGGTGCGCATCGACGTCAGGCCGCGCCAGGTGTTGCGGACGAACGCCGCGGTGCGACCGGCCGGGCCCTGCCGCGGCGGCGGGGTCGGCGACGGTGGGGCGGTGGGGATGTCGGTGGCCGTCATATTGGCATCGTGACCTCGGAAATAAAGGCGTCCCGGATCCAGGAGACGAACACGTCCCAGGCGCCGGTGACGAGGGCGATTCCGACGGCCACGAGCATGAAGCCGCCGACGAGTTGGACGGTGCGGGCGTGGGCACGCAGCCAGCCCACCCCGCGCAGGGCCCGCGCCGAGCCCAGCGCGAGAACGACGAAGGGCAGCCCGAGGCCGAGGCAGTACGCCACGATCAACGCGACGCCCCGCGCGGCGGTGGTGCCCTCGGTCCCCGCGGCCAGGGAGATCACCCCGGCGAGCGTGGGACCGAGGCACGGCGTCCACCCGAGGGCGAAGACGCCGCCGAGCAGCGGCGCGCCTGCCAGTCCGGAGATGCGCCGGGGTTCGGGGCGGGTGTCGCGCTGCAACGCCGGGATCAGCCCGACGAACACCAGGCCCATCACGATGGTGACCACCCCGCCGATCCGCATCAGCACCTCGCGGTTGACGGAGAGCACGGAGATCGCGCCGAACACCGACGCGGTGGCGAGGACGAACACGACCGTGAATCCGGCGACGAACAGCGCGGCGGCCCCGGCGACGCGCAGGCGCCCGTCGTCGCGGACGGTGGTGGTGCGCCCGCGCGCCTCGGCGGCGGTCACCGCGGGGGCCTCGGCACCCACGACACCGGCCAGATAGGACAGGTAACCGGGCACGAGCGGCACCACGCAGGGCGATGCGAAGGACACGAGTCCGGCCAGCAGGCACGCCCCGAGGGCCAGCAGCAGCGGGCCGGACGAGGCGACCGACTGGAAGGTGTCCCCGATGCCCGCGGCGAGGACGGCCTCGCTCACCAGCGGATCACTGCTCACCACTGCACCACCCATGCCACTGCACCACCCATGTCACTGCACCACCCATGTCACTGCTCGGACGGACTTTCCGCGGCCACGCGCTCGACGACCGGCTGCAGATCGCTCGCGAGCAGTTCGGTCAGGAACACGGCGGCGACGCGGTGGTCACGGTCGAGGACGACCGTGGTCGGTACGACCGAGGTCGGGTAGTTCGCCCCCAGGGCGAGCAGCGAGCGCATCGACGGGTCGTAGATCGACGGGTAGCCCACCCGGTTGTCGACGACGAAATCCTGGGCCTTGTCGCGCTGGTTGTCGCGGACGTTGATGCCGAGGAACTGCACGCCCTGATCCTTGGTGGCCTCGTAGACCTGCTCGAGGTCGTCGGCCTCGCTGCGGCACGGGGCGCACCACTGGCCCCACACGTTGAGCACCACCACCTGGCCGGCGTAGTCGTCGAGCGAGAGGGTCTGCCCCTCGTTCATCAGGTCCTCACCCGACAGTGCACCGAGGGTGCCGCGGTCCGTGGGCGGGTCGTAGAAGATCCGGGTCTGGCCCCCGGGCGAGACGAAGTCGAAGGTGCCGCCGGTGGCGACGGCGTCGTCACCGGTGGCGCACGACGTGAGAGTGAGGCCGCAGGCCAGCGCCGCCGCCAGCGCCGCCCGTCGCGTGGCCCGGCGCCTCATGCGCCGTGGACGGTCGGGTCCGAAGCCCCGGCCGGTTCGGAGTAGACGATGTCGACGAGGGTGTCGCCCTGGTACACCAGCGAGGTCATCGATGCGAGGCTGCACTGACGGTGCTGCGGGTTGTGCCACAGCCGCTCGCCCTCGAGGAAGCGGCGCAGCGTCCACACCGGCAGCTGGTGGCTGACGCACACCGCCTCCCGGCCGACCGCGGCGATGCGGGCGGCGTTGACGGCGGCGAGCATGCGGTGCGCGATCTGCAGGTAGGGCTCTCCCCACGACGGGGTGAAGGGGTCGCGCAGCTTCCACCAGTGCCGCGGCCGGCTCAACGCCCCGTCGCCGACGGCGACCCGCAGGCCCTCGAACTGGTTGCCCGCCTCGATGAGGTTGTCGTCCGTCGCCACCGGCAGGCCGTGCTTGTCCGCGATCGGCTGGGCGGTCTGCTGGGCCCGCTCGAGCGGAGAGGCGACGATGTGCGCGACGTCGTGGTCGGCGAGCGCCGAGGCCACCGACCGGGCCTGTGCCTCCCCGGTCACGGACAGCCGGAAGCCGGGCAGACGGCCGTAGAGGATGCCGCTGGGGTTGTGCACCTCGCCGTGCCGGAGCACGTGCACGATGGTGCGGGACTCGGACGGGGCAGGTTCGGTCACGTGGGAATTCCTCGGGTGTGCGTCGGGTGTGGTGGCGTGGGAGGGCCCGCTCAGGCCGTGGCGGCCGCCGCGGCCTTCGCTGCGTGCGGCAGCGCGTCGGCGATGCGGGAGAACGCGTCGTCGTCGAGCACGGAGGAGACGAACCACGTCTCGAACGCGCTGGGCGGGGCGTAGACGCCGTGGTCGAGCAGGGCGTGGAAGAACGCCGGGAACCGCCACGTCTGCGCGGCCTTGGCCTGCGCGTAGTCGGTCACCGGATCCTCGGTGAAGAAGACGCTGAGCATCGTGCCGGCGAACTGGACCCGGTGCGCGACGCCCTCGGCCGTGAGTGCCTCGCCGATCATCCGTCCGAGGGTGGTGGCGTTCCGGTCGAGCGCGGCGTAGGCGGCGCTGTCGGCGGCGCGCAGGCTGGCCAGCCCGGCGGCGACGGCGACCGGATTACCCGACAGGGTGCCGGCCTGGTAGACGGGCCCCGCCGGCGCGAGGTGGGCCATGACGTCGGCGCGGCCGCCGAACGCGGCCGCGGGCAGGCCGCCGCTCATCACCTTGCCGAACGTCATGAGGTCGCCGGCGACACCGTCGATGCCGTACCAGCCGGCCGGTCCCGCCCGGAACCCGGTCATCACCTCGTCCATGATCAGCAGCGCGCCGTGCTCGCGGGTCAGCTCGCGCAGGCCGGCGTTGAAGCCCGGCAGCGGCGGGACGGTGCCCATGTTGCCGGCGGCGGCCTCGGTGATCACCGCGGCGATCTTCCCCGGGTTGGCCGCGAACGCCGCGCGCACCGCCTCGAGGTCGTTGTACGGCACGACGATGGTGTCCTCGGCCTGCGCACCGGTCACACCCGGCGACGTCGGCAGCCCGAAGGTGGCGACGCCGGAGCCGGCGTCGGCGAGCAGGGCGTCGACGTGACCGTGATAACAGCCCGCAAACTTGACGATCTTGGTTCGGCCGGTGAATCCGCGTGCCAGCCGCACCGCGCTCATCGTCGCCTCGGTGCCCGAGTTGACGAGCCGGACCTGCTCGACGGGCTCGATGCGCCCCACGATCTCCTCGGCGAGTTCCACCTCACCGGCCGTCGGCGCGCCGAACGACAGGCCCGTCGTGGCGGCGCTGCACACCGCGTCGACGACCGCCGGGTGCGCGTGGCCGAGGATCATCGGCCCCCACGAACACACCAGGTCGACATAGGAATTGCCGTCCACGTCGGTCAGCGTGTAGCCCGAGGCGGACGCGACGAAGCGCGGGGTCCCGCCGACCGATCCGAATGCGCGGACCGGAGAGTTCACACCCCCGGGAATCACCTTCGACGCCCGGTCGAACAGTGCGGTGGATACGGAGTCGCGGGCGCGAGATGCATCGGGGGTCGCAGTCACGACCTCCAGTGTCCCAGTTTCGCGGGATTTGCCAAAAGGCGTGGACCCTGCAACGGCGGTCGTTCCGGTAGGAATGTGACCATGGTCTCGTTCGACGACGTCCGGATCGCCCTCGCGGACCGTTTCCGGGTGGTCACCGCCGCGTTGTCCGCCGACGGCCGTGAGGTACTTCTCACCGGACCGGTGGACGTCGGTGTCGACGTCGGCGGGTTCGCGGTCGTCGAACTCGACGACGGGCGCCGCCTCGCCGTGCAGGTCCGCAGCGTGCGCATCGTCGAACGCGAGGGCGCCGACGTCGACGTCACCGTCGACGAACCGGGTCTGCCGGTGCGGTCGGTGCGGGGCCGGGCGATGGTGCGGACGCTGGCGGGTTCCGCGACCGTCCTGGGGGTGTTCGGCGACGGCCGGTTCGTCGCCACGCCGGAGACGGAGCCGTTTCCCGAGCGGCATGTGCGTCCGGCCACCGAGGCCGAGACCGCGACGATCGCCGCCGCGCTCGCCGGCACCCTCGACGTGGGCACCATGCTGCACGCCCCGGCGGTGCCGGCGCGGCTGCACCCGGCGGGCTTCGCCCGGCACACCTTCATGTGCGGCCAGTCCGGCTCCGGCAAGACGTACACGACCGGCGCGGTCCTCGAACGGCTGCTCGTCGCGACGACCCTGCCGATCGTGGTGCTCGACCCCAACTCCGACCACGTGCAGCTCGGCCGGCTGCGGGATCCGGGGGACGACTCCCCCGCCGCGCGCCGGCATCGCGAGGCCGCGACCGGAGTGCGGGTGGTACGGGCCCGCGGCGCCGACTCCGACCACCTGCTGTGCCTGGATCTCAGCGACCTTCCCCTCGTCGCGCAGGCGCTGCTGCTGCGCCTGGACCCGGTGCACGACCTCGACGAGTACTCGGCGTTGCGCCGCGTCACCGCCTCCCTCGCCGTCCCCTACTCGGTCGCGGACGTGCGGTCCGCGGCGGCGGCCGACCCCGCGACCGCGCGTCTCGCGACCCGCATCGACAACCTGGGGATCGCGGCGTGGGAGCTGTGGCGCCGGGGGGACGAACGCTCGGCCGCCGAACTCGACATGACGGCGGGCCGGTGCTTCGTGATCGATCTCGGCAGCCTGAACTCCCCGGCGAGCGGGCCGCGGTGGCGCTCGGCCTGCTGGGCCGGCTGTGGATGCTGCGGCGGCGCCGCCTGCCGATGCTCCTGGTGGTGGACGAGGCGCACAACATCCTGCCGTCGGCCACGGCGGACCCGTTGTCGTCGAGCACCGCGGATCTGGGGGTGCTCATCGCCGGCGAGGGCCGCAAGTTCGGGCTGCACCTGTTCGTCGCCACGCAGCGCCCCGGGAAGGTGCATCCGAACGTCGTGTCCCAGTGCGACAACCTGTTGCTGATGCGCATGAACGGCAGCACCGACATCGAGGAGCTCGCACACCTGTTCTCGCACGTCCCGCCGGCGATGCTGCACCGCGCCACGACGTTCGGGCTGGGCCAGGCCCTCTTCGCGGGACCGCTCGCTCCGACCCCCCTGCTGGCCCGCGTCGGGACACGGGTCAGTCCGGAAGGCGGCGCGGACGTCCCGACGGACTGGGCGCATCCTGCAGCCGATACCGGCGTTCTCACATACCCACACGAGGGGCCCGAATCGTCCTAGTGTCGAGTCCATGACGACCACAGCTGAGCACATCCGCATCACCCTGGACGGCGCGTGGCGGCAGGCGCGCGAGCGGGCCCGCGCGGATCTGGACCGGCCCGAGTTCGCCCCGCACTACACGCCGGACCTGGACGCGGCCCGGGCGATCACGCTGAAGCAGATGCGGATGCTCGCCGAATCCGGCTATGCCCGGGCGGGCTTCTCCAAGGCGGTGGGCGGGGGCGGCGACGCCGGTGGTGCGGTGGCGTCGATCGAGATGCTCGCCATGTCGGACCTGTCGCTGATGGTCAAGGCCGGGGTGCAGTGGGGCCTGTTCGGCGGCGCGATCGAGAATCTCGGCACGACCCGTCACCACGAGCGCTACCTCGGCCCGCTCATCGACCTCGATCTGCTCGGCTGCTTCGCGATGACCGAGACCGGTCACGGCTCCGACGTCCAGTCGCTCGAGACGACGGCGTCGTACGACCCGGGCACTGAGGAGTTCGTGATCCACTCCCCCACCCCGTCCTCACGCAAGGACTACATCGGCGGCGCGGCGCAGCACGCGACGGTCGCCGCGGTGTTCGCGCAACTGATCACCGGGGGCAAGTCCCAGGGCGTGCACTGCTTCGTCGTGCCGATCCGCGACGAGAACGGCGACGACCTGCCCGGCGTCACCACCTCCGACTGCGGCCACAAGGGCGGCCTGCCGGGCGTGGACAACGGGCGGATCATGTTCGACCACGTGCGGATCCCGCGGGAGAACCTGCTCAACCGGTACGCCGACGTCGAGCCCGACGGGACCTACGTCTCGGCGATCGAGAACCCGAACCGCCGCTTCTTCACCATGGTGGGCACGCTCGTGCGGGGCCGGGTCACCGTCGGCGGCTCGGCGGGTGCCGCGGCCCGCGTCGCGCTGTCGATCGCGACGCGGTACGCGTTGCAGCGCCGCCAATTCAGCGCCCCGGGCGACGAGAACGAGGTGCTGCTGATGGACTACCTAGTGCATCAGCGCCGCCTGCTGCCGCTCATCGCGAGGTCGTACGCGCTGACCTTCGCGCAGAACGAGCTGGTCTCGACCATGGACCGGATCCAGACCACGCCCGTCGACGACGTCGACCCCCAGGAGCAGCGTGAGCTCGAGAGCCGCGCCGCCGGACTGAAGGTCGCCAACACCGCCCACGCGACGCGCGCCATCCAGGAGTGCCGCGAGGCCTGCGGCGGCGCCGGATACATGGCCGAGAACCGGCTGACGGCGTTGAAGGCGGACACCGACGTGTTCACCACCTTCGAGGGCGACAACCACGTGCTGACCCAGCTCGTCGCCAAGGAACTGCTCACCGCCTACGCGGACGAGGTCCGCGGGATGAGCCCGGTGGAGTGGATGAAGTTCGCCGCCGTCACGGTGTCGGACATCGTCAAGAAGCGCACCGCCGCGCAGCAGATCCTCCAGACCCTCGTCGACACCCGGAAGGACAACGAGGAGGACGGCAGCCTCTTCGACCGGGGCACGCAGATGGCGATGTTCGAGTCCCGGGAGCAGTACCTGCTCTCGACGGCGGCGCGGCGGCTGCAGGCCGCGTCGAAGCGCGAGGAGAACATGTTCGACGCGTTCAACTTCGTGCAGGACCACGTGCTGCACGCCGCGCAGGCCCACATCGACCGGGTCGTGCTCGAGGCGTTCGTCGCGGGCATCGACTCGTGTCCCGACGAGGCGGGCCGCGAGCTGCTGTCGGACCTGTGCGACCTGTACGCGCTGAGTGTCATCGACGAGGACAAGGCCTGGTACATGGAGCACCGGCAGCTGTCGGTGGAGCGGGCGAAGGCCGTGTCACGCGGCATCAACGAACGCTGCCGGACCCTGCGCCCGCACGTGACGACGCTCGTCGAGGGTCTCGGCGTGCCGGAGCACCTGCTGGGGTCGGCGATGCTCGACGGTCCGGGCACGGACGCCGGTCGCCTCGGCTGACCCGCCGGGCCGGGTGCGCGGATCAGACCAGTGCCAGCACCCGGCACGGTCCGCCGGTGCCGCCGACGTGCTTGGGCGCGCCGACGACGACGGTCGCGCCGCGCGGCGGCACGGCCGCGAGGTTCGCCATCGCCTCGATGCCGTAGCGGCCCGCGCCGAGCAGCTCCACGTGGGCGCCGAAGTCGCTGCTGCTCGCCCGGTCGAGGCTGAGGGTGTCGACGCCGAGCCCCACGACGTTCCGTTCGTGCACGAGCATCCGCACGGCGTCGCGGTCGAATCCCGGCGCGTGCGGGATGCGCAGCGCGTCGGCGTTGACGAAGCGGGCGGGGTCGGCGAGGCGGGCCTCCCAGCCCGAGTGCATCGCGACGAACGCGCCCGGCGGGATCGGGCCGTGCTGCTGTTCCCAGGCCGCCACGTCGGCGACGGTGACCACGGAGTCGTCGTCCTGCGCGGCCTTGCCGGCGATGTCGACGACGGCGAGCGGGGCCACGAAGTCGCGCACCGGCAGCGCCTCGACGGTGGCGCCGCCGCGCACGATGTGGGCCGGGGCATCGAGATGGGTGCCGGTGTGCTCCCACAGCGACATCTCGTTGACGGCGAACCGCCCGGTGTCGAGCGTTGCGACGGGACGCATCGTGAACTGCTCGTTGCCGGGCCAGACCGGGAACTGCGGGGTCAGCGTGTGGGTCAGGTCGATCACCGCGTCGGCCCGCACGGGGGTGGTGTTCCCGCCGGCCCGTGCGGCGGGCGTCGCGGCGAGGCCCGCGGCGGTCACGCCCACTGCGGCGAGGAAGGACCGGCGGCCGAATCGGCTTCGGCTGTCCTGGATCTCGCGATACACCCGGTCGAGCACCGTCGGTGAGCACATCGTCTCGCCCTCTCAGTCGGCGGCAGGTTCCACCAGCAGGACGCGGTCGCCGCTTCCGTTGTCCGTCGTGACGAGCAGTGCCCCGTCGGGCCGCGCGGTCACCGACCGCAGCCGGCCGAATCGGCCCTCGAGCGCGGTCGCGGTCTCGTCCACCGCGCGGCCGTCGGCGGTGAGTTCGAGGAACAGCAGCTTCTCCTGCTGTTGGCTCGTGATCACCAGTGCGCCGTCCCACCCGTTCCAGCCGGCACCGGCGACGAACGTGCCGCCGGGAGTCGCGAGGGTGGGGGCGCCGGAACTCCACACGGCCCCGATCGCCCCCGGAACGCGGGCCGGGTCGGTCATGGGCACCGACTCGTCGTAGACGAACGGGAAGCGGTCGGGCCGGTAGCCGTAGTTGCCACCCGGCAGCAGCAGATTCACCTCGTCGTCGCGGCCGGTGCCCTGCTCGACCGCATAGAGTTCGCCGGTGCCGGGACGCTGCGCCAGTCCCTGCACGTTGCGGTGGCCGAGAGTGAACACCGGGCTGTTCGGATCGGGGTTGCCCGCCGCGGGAGTGCCGTCGGGATCGATGTGGAGCACCTTGCCGCCCAGGCTGTTCCGGTCCTGAGGAACCTGGGGGTGGGCGGTGTCGCCCGTGCCGACGTACAGCGATCCGTCGGGGTGGGCGAGCAGCCGGCAGCCGCCGTGACGGCCGCCCTGCCCGGCCGGAATGCCGGCGAGCACGGTGGCACCACGGGTCAATTCCGTCCATCCGGCATCGACCGTCCACGACTGCACGCGGATGTCGGTGCCGTCCGGGCCGCGATGACCCTGGCAGCTGTAGAGGGTCCGGCTCGTCCCGAAATCGGGCGCCAGCGCCAGTCCCATCAGACCGGTCTCGCCCTCGGCGTACAGGTCGGACAGGTCGGCGCGCACGTCGCGGACGTCACCGTCCGGGCCACGGGCCACGAAGCGGCCCCTGCGTTCTCCGGTGAGGATCGTCCCGTCCGGCGCGGCGACGACGTCCCAGGGCTTGCTCAGCCCCTCCATCAGCGGCGTCACGGTCAGCGCCGGCAGCGCGCCCGCCTCGGGTGGCGCCGCGTGGGCGCTCGGCGCCCCTGCCGCGAGCACGCCCGCTGCGATCGCCGCCGCGCACCTCCCCGGGATTCGCACGCGCATCTCCTCCTCGCCGGATCCCGGCGATGTTACGGAAGGCGATGCGCCGGACGGCGACGACACGCGCGGCGGCGTCAGATTCGTTCGGGTTCCGCTGCGGAGGAGTCCGCCGGGACCGACCGGAGCCGGTGCGCGCGGGCCGGAACCGCGCGGCGCGCGGCGAGCACGCCGAGCACCGCCACGGCCGCGAACCCGAACAGCAGGAGCCGCGCCGAGCGCACGTCGGACGGTTGTCCCGCGTTGACGAGGACCCCGGCCAGTGCTGCGCCGAACGCGTTCGCGATCAACTGGACGGTGTTGATCGCGGCGGACGCCCTGCCGCTTTCGCGCGGGTCGGCGACGGCGTTCATCGCGCCGACCGCGAGGTGCGGCCACGCGATGCCGATGCCCGCGCCCGCGACGACCAGTCCCGTGACCCACGCCGCGACCGCCGCCGGTCCGGCCTCGTCACGCACGACGGTCGCCATGAGCGCGAGACCGAGGCCGACGAGCACCGGAGCGCTCACCACGATGCGGTGCACGGTCCGTGGCGCGGACGCCGAGGCGCTCGGGATCTCGCCGAGCGTCCACCCCACCGCGAGCGCGGCGCCGAGGAAGCCGGCGGCCAGCGGCGCGAGGCCGGCGAGGCGCTGCCCGAACAACGGGACGAACGTCTCGGCGGTCGAGGCGACCGCCAGCACTGCGATCGTCAGGTACACCCAGCGCAGCCGGGCGGTGGTGAACGTCGCCGCGGGCAGGATGCCGTGCGGGCTGCGGCGGTCGACGGCGACGAACGCGACCACGGCAGCGGACGCGACCGCGATGAGGGTGATCGTGGGCGCACTGCCGGTCACGACGGCGGCCACGCTGACCGCCAGGGCCGCGGCGGTGAGCAGGGCGAGCGAACCGAGCGGAATCCTGCCGGCCTCCCGCGATCCGCGGGCGTGCGCCGGCAGGGTGAAGGGCACCGCGGCGGCGACCGCGAGCGTGCAGACCACTAGCGCGCCGAACGCCCATCGCCAGGCGTGGAACTGGGCGAACACGCCGCCGACGGCGGGTCCCGCAAAGGTCCCCACGCCCCACATCGCCGATACGAGCGCCGCGCCGCGGCTCCAGAGGCGTTCGGGCAGTGCACTGTTCAGAACGGCGTAGCCGAGCCCGGCGAGCAGGCCGCCGCCGAGTCCCTGGACCGCCCGGCCCGCCAGCAGCGTCTCCATGGACGGGGCGAGCGCACACACGAGGGTGCCGGCCGCGAAGGTCCCGAGCGCCACGAGGTAGGCGCCCCGGGGTCCGCGGGCGGCGAGGAGGCGGGCCACGGCCGTCGAGGAGATCACCGACGCGATGAGGAACACCGTCGCCGTCCACGCGTAGTAGGCGTGGCCGCCGATCTCCTCGACCGCGGTCGGCAGCAGGCTCGTCGTGAGGTACACGTTGGTGGCGTAGAGGGCAACCCCGCCGGCGAGAACCGATGCTGTACCGAGGTATTCGCGGCCGAGAAGTTCCAGCCAGGAGCCGGCGCGAGTCGTGGATCCGTGCATGCCGGTGACTGTAGAGTCTCGAGTGCACTTGAGATCAAGCGCGGGGAACGGAGTCGTGATGAGCCGCACGAGCGAAGAACTGCTGGCGATCGGTGAGGTCTCCCGGCGCACGGGCGCCGCCGTGTCTGCGATTCGCTACTACGAGTCGCTGGGACTTGTGACGGCACACCGCACCGCAGGCGGCACGCGCCGCTTCCCCCGGCACACGATCCGGCGCATCTCGATCATCCAGTTGGCGACCCGGTTCGGCATTCCGCTCGCCGAGGTGGCCGAGGTGTTCTCGGCGCTGCCGGCCGACAGGCCCCCGACCCGACGGGACTGGATGCGCATCTCGCGGGCATGGCACGAGCGCCTCGAGGAACGCAAGCAGGCGATCGACCGGATGCAGCGCGAACTGGCGGGGTGCATCGGCTGCGGCTGCCTGTCGCTGCAGGCGTGCACCCTGTTCAATCCGGGCGATCGGCTGGGCGAGGACGGCGCGGGCGCGCGGCGCGTCGACCCAGGGGCACGCTAGACGGGGGCGACCTGCAGAATCTTGTCGCCGGAGCCGTTGTCGGTGGTGACGAGGAGCGAGCCGTCGGGCAGCGAGGTGAGCGACCGCAGGCGGCCGTACTCCCCCTCGAGCAGCGTCGCCGACTCGGTGACGCTGCGGCCGTCGCCGGACAGGCGCAGCAGCAGGAGCTTCTCGTCCTGCTGGCTGCTGACGACGAGCGCACCGGACCACGGGCCCCACGCCGGCCCGGCCGCGAACGCCAGCCCCGGGGTGGCGATGGTGGGCGAGCCGGAACTCCACACCGCCGGGATCGCGCCGGGCACGCGCTCGGGATCGGTCATCGGCACCGATTCGTCGTACGTGCCGGGTTCGCGGTCGGGACGCCAGCCGTAGTTGCCGCCCGGCACGAGCAGGTTGACCTCGTCGTCGCGGCTGCTGCCCTGCTCCACCGAGTAGAGCCGGCCGGTGCCGGGCTGCAGCGCCAGCCCCTGCACGTTGCGGTGGCCGAGGGTGAACACGACGCTGCCCGGATCCGGGTTGCCGGGCGCCGGCGACCCGTCGGGGTTCAGGTGCAGCACCTTGCCGCCGAGGCCGGCCGGATCCTGCGGCGCCGTCGGGCGGGTGGCGTCGCCCGTGCCGATGTACAGGGTGCCGTCGGGGTGCGCGAGGATCCGGCAGCCGCCGTGGCGCCCGCCGCGGGCGACGGGCAGGCCCTCGACGACGGTGCGCTGCCGCGTCATCGTGGTCCAGCCGGGATCGACGGTCCAGGCGTAGACGCGGACGTCGTCGGGGTCGCGGTGCCCCTGGCACGCGTAGACGGTGCGGCTGGACTCGAAGTCGTGGCCGAGCGCCACGCCCATGAGCCCGGTCTCCCCCACCGCGTACAGGTCCGGCAGGTCGGCGCGCAGTTCCTCGACGCGCCCGTCGGGCCGCCGGACGACGAACCGGCCCGACCGCTCCCCGGTCAGCAGCGTCCCGTCGGGGGCCTGCACCACGTCCCACGGATGGTCGAGACCGTCGACGACGGTGGTGACGGTGACCCGCGGCGCGGCCGGCGACTCGGGGACCGCGCTCGGCGTACCCGAGAGCACCGTCCGCGCGGGCTCCTCCGGCGCACACGCCGTCAGGACGCACGCCAGCCCCGCAGCGTACAGTCCGTGGGCGATCCGCATGCCGATCGGGCTCCTCGGGCGATCAGGGTTTGAGAACGAGGCGGGCGATCGCGTCCGAGGCCTCCTGGATCTTCGCGTCGGCCTCCGGTCCGCCCTGCCGGGCGGCGTCGACGACGCAGCCGGCCAGGTGCGCGTCCAGCAGCTTGAGCGAGACCGTCTGCAGGGCCTTGGTGACGGCGGAAACCTGGGTCAGGACGTCGATGCAGTAGCGGTCGTCCTCGATCATCCGGGCAATGCCCGCAACCTGTCCCTCGATCCGGCGCAGGCGCTTGAGCAGGTCCTCCTGGTGCGGGGTGTATCCGGCCATACCCGCATCGTACCCCTAGGGGGTATTAAAGCAAGGGTGGATCGGCGCGCTCGGCCAGCACCGTCCCGAGTTCGGACCGCAGCCGCTCGTGGTCCCTGGCCCAGGCCCGCACCAGGGCGCCGCCGCGCAACCGCAGGCCGACGGCCGTGCGACCCCGCGGCACGTTCGACAGCTCCCCCAGCGGCCGGGCCGTCTCCCAGCGCTCGGGTTCGCGGGCCCGGGGATCGGCCGGCGGCAGCACCGCGTCGATCTCCTCGAGCGGCAGCTCCTCGGTGCCGAGGCGCAGCGTCGCCGCGGTCAGCTCCACGCTCACGTGCCGCCGGGCCGCGACGACCGTCACGTACGCGAAACCGCTGAGGACGAGAGCGATCACCGGCAGGGAGACCCAGTGGACCACCGGCCCGGTCAGCAGCTCCACCGCGAGCACGACGACGCAGAGCACCGGGCCGAGCGCCACGGTGCGCCAACGCGCACCGGGCTCGTGGAATCGGGGCTCGGCCGGCTCGCTCACGTCGCGATCAGGCGCTGAGCATGCCCGGAACGACGACCAGCACCAGGGTCACCACACCCAGGACGGCGATGAGGCCGATCAGAACCAGCTCACGACGACGACCGTAGGGCCGGGGCTCCACCTGCATGAAAGTCCTCTTCGCTCGTCGGGAACGACCGTGCGGGCCGTGGGTCGTCAGACACCGTACTCCGCGCGCCCGGGGGGTCAGCTCGGGGGCAACCGAAGGAAGTACAGGTTCGGCTCGCGGCGGTGCATGAGCACGATCGCCCCGACCGAGCACACACCCTGCAGGATGCTCACGAGGCCGATCACGAGTCCGGCCCCACCGCCCAGCGCACCGACGCCGAACACCGTGGGGAGCGCCGTGAAGGTCAGGAAGACGCCGATCATCGTGAGCAGCATGCGCGCCCAGTTCCGGCCGCGGCGCATCGCGAAGACCACCAGCAGGAACAGGCCGGTGAAGGCCAGGCCCAGGACGGCGGTGATCCCGAAACCCAACGGCAGCAACGACTCCACCGATTCCCGGGGCATCTCCACCGGGGGCGTCTGCCGGGCCAGCTCGGCCGTCATCTGGTCGACGAACTCGTCCCTGCGCTCCCACATCAGCGCCACGCTCGCACCGAGGTACACCAGGCCCAGGACCGCGACCGCACACCACAGCTGGAACGCGGTCTCCACGTCCACGGGGGTGGGGCGCCGCTCCCCCGGCGCCGTCCCGGGCGGCGTGGCCGGCGGCCCGGGCCACTGCGACGGTTCGGGCGTGCTCACGTGAGCCGGCCCGCGACCTCGGCCGCCCAGTAGGTGAGCACGATGTCGGCGCCGGCGCGGCGGATACTCGTCAGCGACTCCAGAATTGCCGCGTCCCGGTCGATCCAGCCGTTCTGCGCGGCGGCGGTGATCATCGCGTACTCGCCGGAGATCTGATACGCCGCGACGGGCACGTCCGAGCGGTCCGCGACCTCGCGCAGCACGTCGAGGTACGACATCGCGGGCTTGACCATCACCAGGTCGGCGCCCTCGGCGAGATCGAGATCGACTTCGCGCAGCGCCTCCCGACGGTTCGCCGGATCCTGCTGGTAGGTGCGCCGATCGCCCTCGAGCGAGGAACCCACCGCGTCGCGGAACGGCCCGTAGAACGCCGACGCGTACTTCGCGGAGTACGCGATCTGCCCCACGTCCTGATGCCCCGCGGCGTCGAGCGCCGCCCGGATCGACGCGACCTGGCCGTCCATCATCCCGCTCGGCCCGAGCAGGTGCGCGCCCGCCTCGGCCTGCGCGACGGCCATCTCCGCGTACCGCTCGAGCGTCGCGTCGTTGTCCACCTCACCCGAAGCGCCCAGGACGCCACAGTGACCGTGGTCGGTGAACTCGTCGAGGCACGTGTCGGCCATCAGGACCGTCGCGTCGCCGAGTTCGGCGCGCAGGTCGCGCAGCGCGCGGTTGAGCACGCCCTCCGGGTCGGTGCCGCCGGATCCGCGGGCGTCCTTGTCCTCGGCCCGCGGCACGCCGAAGAGCATCAGCCCGCCGACACCGGCCTCGACCGCGGCGGTCGCCGCGGCCGGCAGCGAGTCGGGGGTGTGCTGGTACACGCCGGGCATCGAGGGAATCTCGCGCGGCGCGTCGAGCCCGTCGGCGACGAACATCGGCAGCACCAGATGCCGCGGCTCGAGGGAGGTTTCGGCGACCAGCCGGCGCATGGCCGGGGTGGTGCGCAGCCTGCGGGGACGGACATCGGGATACATCGGCGGACTCACCTTCCATGCAAGCCG
>NZ_PCZU01000272.1:717-6555 GCF_002887785.1 Rhodococcus sp. ENV425 | reverse complement strand
GGTTTCGGTAGCGGCAGCCACCGGAACCGCGCACGGTGGGTCAGCGGCGGGCGCGGGACTTCTTGCGGGGCGGCGGCAGCGCGCCCTCGGCCCGCAGCCGGGCGGCGTGCTCGGCGAGCGCCTCCACCAGGGGACCGATCTGGGCGGTCTCCGGCTGCACGTCCACCCGCAGGCCGAACTCGATCGCGGTCTCCGCGGTCTTCGGCCCGATGCACGCGACGATGGTGCGCGCGTGCGGCTTACCGGCGATACCCACGAGGTTGCGGACCGTCGAGGACGAGGTGAAGCACACCGCGTCGAACCCACCGGTCTTGATCATCTCGCGGGTCTCGGCCGGCGGCGGCGCTGCCCGCACCGTGCGGTAGGCCGTCACGTCGTCGATCTCCCAGCCCCGCTCGCGCAGGCCCTCGGCGAGGGTCTCGGTGGCGATGTCGGCGCGCGGCAGCAGCACCCGGTTGACCGGGTCGAAAACGTCGTCGTACGGGGCGAACTCGGCCAGCAGGCCCTCGCTGGACTGCTCACCGGAGGGCACCAGCTCGGGGGTGATCCCGAACGAGCGCACCTTGTCCGCCGTCGCCTGCCCGACACACGCGATCTTCACGCCCGAGAAGGCGCGGGCGTCGAGACCGAACGCCTCGAACTTCTCCCACACCGCGCGCACCGCGTTGGTGGAGGTGAACACCACCCACTGGTAGCGGCCGTCCACGAGACCCTTGACGGCCCTCTCCATCTGGGCCGGGCTGCGGGGCGGCTCGACGGCGATGGTCGGCACCTCGATCGGGATGGCGCCGTGCGCGACGAGCCGCTCGCTCATCTCCCCGGCCTGCTCCTTGGTGCGCGGCACCAGCACCGTCCAGCCGTACAGCGCGCGAGACTCCCACCACGAGAGCTTGCCGCGCTGCGAGACGATCTTGCCGACGGTGACGATGAGCGGCCCCACCAACTCGGAGCCGGCATCGTTGAGCGTGGCGAGGGTGGCCTCGACGGTGCGCTGTTGACGGGTCGTGCCACGGACGGTGATCGCCGCGGGGGTCTGCGGCGCCAGCCCGTGCTCGACGAGGGCGCTGGCGGTCTCCGCGAGGTGACCGGACGTGGCGTGCAGCACCAGCGGGCCGGGCGCGGCGGCGAGCGCCGCCCAGTCCACCTCGCCGCGCACGTCGACCTCGGTGTGGCACGAGCCCAGGGCCATGCCCGCGTAGCTCGGCACGGCCGAGCCGGGGGTCAGGCCCGGCAGGACCTCGAACACCACCTGGGTGCGGGCGACGGCGTTGACCTCGGCGATCACCGAGTCGGTGGTCAGCGGATCACCGGCGACGAGGCGCACGACGTCGTGGCCGTTCTTCGCCTCCGCGACGAGGGTCTTGGCGACCTCGGTGGGCTCGCCCAGCGCGGGACGCACCTCGGCGACGGGCTCCCCGGTCTCCGGGTCCCGGCCGGCGGTGGTACCGACGAGCGCGACCACCCCCTTGTCGACGTCGGGGTCGGTGAAGGCGATCGTCGCGCCCGCGAGCACGTCGCGGGCTCGCACGGTCAGCAGAGCCGGGTCGCCCGGCCCAGCTCCCACGAACAGGATCCGTCCGGGATTGTGCTTACGGACTCGGCTCATCGGTCATTCTCCAGTGCGGTCAAATCTGCGGTAAGGGGAAACCTGGGGTGTGGACAGAGGGCGTCAAACATCTGCGGTGCCCTGTTCCGGCGCGTCGTCCGCACGGCTGGTCATCAGCTCGCGCGCACCGAGATCGAGCAACTCGCGGGCCACCGCCCGGCCCAGCTCCTCCGCGCGGTCGGGATCGCCGACGGCGCTCGCGCGCAGCACGTCCGAGCCGTCCAGGGCGGCGGCGCAGCCGCGCACGGACAGTTCCTCGATCACGCGGCCGTCGTCGTCGAGGGATTCGACGACCTCGGCAACGGCCCCGACCGGGGCGGTGCAGCCGGCCTCGAGCTCGGCGAGCAGGGCCCGTTCGGCGACGACCGCGACGCGGCTGGCGCGGTCGTCGAGGCCGGCGAGGATCTCGATCAGTGCGGTGTCCCCGGCGCGGCATTCGACCGCGAGGGCCCCCTGGGAGGGCGCGGGCAGCATCTGCACCGGCTCGAGCGACTCGGTGATCCGGTCGAGGCGGCCGATGCGCGAGAGCCCCGCCCGGGCGATGACGATGGCGTCCAGTTCGCCGGACGCGACCTTCCCGAGCCGGGTGTCGATGTTCCCGCGCAGCGGCTGGATGTCGAGGCCCAGGCCCATGGCGGCGAGCTGGGCACGGCGCCGCGGCGCGGAGGTGCCCACGCGGGAGCCGGGCGGCAGTTCGCCGAGCACCAGGCCGTCGCGGGCGACGAGCGCGTCCCGCGGATCCTCACGCGGCGGCACGGCCGCGATCACCAGACGCGGATCCTGCGCGGTCGGCAGATCCTTGTACGAGTGCACGGCCAGGTCGACGTCGCCGGCGAGCAGCGCCTCGCGCAGCTCGGCGGTGAAGACGCCGACGCCGATCCGCTCGACCGGACCGGCGGTCACGTCGCCCTTGGTGGTGATGACGACCAGCTCGGCGGGATGGCCGGCGGCGATCAGCGCGTCCCGGACGGTGCCCGCCTGCGTGGTCGCCAGCAGGCTGCCGCGCGTTCCGATCCGCAGCGTGCGGCTGCCGGTCCCGGCTTCGATCCGGGTGTCCGATGCGACCTCGGCGCTCATGCCTGCCTTTCCTCTCGGGGAGCCCCCAGCGGGCCGGGAAACTGCTTCCGGGGAGCCTGCAGCTCCGTGGTGACGGCCGGATCCAGCGCGGCCGAGAGATCGGTCGCGCCGGTCACGTCGGGCAGCGCGCCGAGCTCCTTCGCCACCGGGGTGGCGACGGCCTCGGCGGCACCCGGACGCAGTTCGAACAGCTCGCGCAGCGCCTCGGCGTACTGGTCGCCGCCGGGGGTGGACGCCAGTTGCTTGACGCGCACCGTCGGCGCGTGCAGCAGCTTGTCCACGACGCGGCGCACCGTGCGGGCGACCTCCCCGCGCTGACCGTCGTCGAGCCCCGGCAACCGGGACTCGAGCCGCAGCAGCTCGCCCTCGACGACCTCGGCGGCACGCTGGCGCAGGGCGGTGACGGTGGGGGTGACCTCGGCGAGGCGCTGGGACGCGAGGTAGTCGGCGAGTTCGCCGGCGACGATCGAGCGGGCGGCCTCGGTGTCGGAGGCGGCGGCCCCGGCCGCGGGATCGCGTTGCAGCGACTCCATGTCGAAGACGGTGACGCCGGGCAGACCCGAGACGGCAGGCTCCACGTCGCGCGGCAGGCCGAGATCGCAGATCACCAGCGGGCGGGTGCTGCGCTCGGGCTGGGCGAGGGCCCGGTGCGCGTCGGCGAGGGTGACGACCGTACCGACGGCCCCCGTGCAGGTGACGGCCACATCGGCCTGCGACAACGCGGCGGCGAGCCGCTCGAACGGCATGACGTCGGCCTCGACGCCGTTGCCGCGTGCGGTCTCGGCGAGCCGCTCGGCGCGCTCGCGGGTCCGGTTGACCACCACGATGCGCCCGATTCCGGCGCGGGTGAGGTGCGCGACGGCGAGCCCGCCCATCGCGCCCGCGCCGATCACGGCGGCGGTGCGGCCGGCGAGACCGTCGAGCGATGTCGCGGCCTTGTCCAGCGCCACCGACACGACGGAGGCACCCGCCGCGTCGATGCCGGTCTCGGTGTGCACCCGCTTGCCCACGCGCAGCGCCTGCTGGGCCAGCTCGTGCAGGGCCCGGCCGGCGGCCTGCTGGGCGTCGGCGCTCGCGTAGGCGGTACGGATCTGGCCGAGGATCTGCTGCTCGCCGACCACCATGGAGTCCAGCCCGCTGGCCACGGCGAACAGATGCTCGGCGGCCGCCTCGCTGTAGCGCACGTACGCGTGCTTGTGCAGGTCGACGAGGGTCAGGCCCGAGTGCTCGGCCATGAGCTCGCTGACGTCGGCCAGCGCACCGTGGAACGCGTCGACCACCGCGTAGATCTCCACCCGGTTGCAGGTGGAGACGATCATCGCCTCCGAGATGTGGTCGGAGGCCATCATCTTGTCGGTCAGCTTGGGTCGATCGGTGTCGGTGACGGCGACCTTCTCGAGGACCGAGACGGGCGCGGTCCTGTGCGAGACCCCGACGAGGAGAACACTCACGGCGCAATCACCGATCCGTTTCTTGTCGCTGCCGAGGCCACTGGGCTCGGCGTTCCTGATGCGGTGTGCCCGTTCGCGCTCGGCGCGGTGAGCCCCGACGCGGCGCGCCGGGTGTCGGTCAGGCCCGCGTGACTGCCGCCCGCCACCTGGGCGAGTGCGTCGTTGCGGGCGCTGTGGAACGAGAGGACCTGCATTTCCACGGACAGGTCGACCCGCCGGACCTCGACATGGTCGGGCACCGCGAGGGGCGCCGAGGCGAAGCTCAGCACGGACCGGACACCGGAGCGCACCAGCAGGTCGCACACACCCTGGGCGGCGGCGTCCGGGGTGGCGATGACGCCGATCGTGGCACCGAGTTCGCGGGCGGCCGCTTCGAGCCCGTCGACGTGGCGGATGGTCAGGTTCCCCACCCGCGTCCCCACCCGCGCCGGGTCGGCGTCGAACAGTCCGGCCATCGTGAACCCTCGGCGGTCGAAGCCGGCGTACCCGGCCAGGGCACGGCCGAGATTGCCGACGCCGACGAGCACCACGCGGTGCCCCCGGTCGAGGCCGAGTGCGTTCTCGATGCGGGCCTGCAGGCGCAGCACGTCGTAGCCGACGCCGCGCACCCCGTTGGGCCCGAGAAAGGACAGATCCTTGCGAAGCTTCGCGGAACCGACCCCGGACGCGGTGGCGAGTTCCTCGCTCGAGACGATGAGCGTGCCCTCGTCGGCGAGCATTCCGAGGACCCGCAGATACGTCGCGAGACGCGTCACAGTAGCCTGGGGGATGTCCCGCACAGGGACACCGGGAGACGCACCCCCGCCGACTTCGGCGACGCCGCCGCGGGCAGCGTCGCCCTGCGGGGGGTGCAGCTCTGTCACGTTCGTGGCTCCTCGTCCGGCCGACGGGTACACGTCGGTCCTCACGGTGATCCGGGGGATTCGTTCACACCACGGTAACCGCTTGTGAAGCCCTGCACAAAGTTGCTCGAACGGCCCCGAATGTGCTTCTCACCTGCACGACGGTTCCGCCCAGGGGCGCTCAACCGGCGAGATCGGCCCGCAACCGCGGCTCGTCGACCTCCCAGTAGCTGTGTTCACGGCCGTCGAGCAGCACCACCGGCAGACGATCGCCGAATTCGGCGCGCAGGTCGGGATCCGTTGAGGCAGCCCGATCGACGTCGATGCACGTCAGCCCGGCTCCGAACTCGTCGCACAGTTGCTCGAGCAGAGTCAGTGCCGGCGCGCAGGCACCGCAGCCGGCTCGGACGAGGAGGGTGATCTCGTGGCGGGTGCCGGATGTGGCGGCGGGTCCGGGCAGATGTTCGCTCATGGGGTCAACTGTGCGTCATACCCCACCGAGACGAACGTCACACCCACCGGCCACATGCGGCAACGCGCGGAGGGGGCCGTGTCGCGGGCTAGGCTGGGGCGGTCTGCCACACACGACGGCCGGCCGCCGACGAACCGGCCGGCAGCACTCGACGGCGCGGCCGTCGCGCAACAGGGAGGTGCAGGTGCCGGAACGTCCAGTGCGACACGGCTGGGGATTCGGCGAGAACCTGGCCGGCCGCGTCAGCGAGACCCTGGCGGGTCTGATCCGGCCCGGCCGGCGCCGGCTGCTGAGCAAGTTCGGCCCCAGCGAGGCCGAGGTCCGCGCGAACCTCGCCGGCCAGGCGAGCGCCGACGCCGCTCTCGCGCTGCAGGAGGCCCGCACCGAGGC
>NZ_PCZU01000272.1:0-695 GCF_002887785.1 Rhodococcus sp. ENV425 | reverse complement strand
CCCGCCGACACCTCGACCACCGCCGTTCCGCAGGACCTGACCGCGGCCGCGTTCTTCGACGTCGACAACACGATGGTGCAGGGCGCGTCGATCATCCATTTCGCGCGCGGACTCGCCGCCCGCGACTACTTCACCAAGTCCGACCTGGCCGAATTCGCCTGGCAGCAGGTCAAGTTCCGGGTCACCGGCAAGGAGAACTCGGACGACGTCGCCAGCGGCCGCGAGAAGGCGCTGTCGTTCGTCGCCGGCCGGTCCACGGCGGAGCTGGCCCGCCTCGGCGAGGAGATCTACGACGAGATCATCGCGGACAAGATCTGGCCCGGCACCCGGGCGCTGGCGCAGATGCACCTCGACGCGGGGCAGCAGGTGTGGCTGGTGACGGCCACCCCGGTCGAACTGGCGAACGTCATCGCCGAGCGGCTCGGTCTGACCGGCGCCCTCGGCACCGTCGCCGAATCGGAGGACGGCGTGTTCACCGGCCGCCTCGTCGGGGACATCCTGCACGGCCTGGGCAAGGCCCACGCGGTGCGGGCCCTGGCGATCCGCGAGGGCCTGAACCTCAAGCGCTGCACGGCGTACTCCGACAGCCACAACGACGTGCCCATGCTCTCGCTCGTCGGCACGCCGGTCGCCGTCAACCCGGACGCCGACCTGCGGGAGCTGGCGAAGACCCGGGGCTGGGAGATCCGGGATTT
>NZ_PCZU01000271.1:125945-144230 GCF_002887785.1 Rhodococcus sp. ENV425 | reverse complement strand
GCTCGTCGGCACCGCGCTGGGCGGCACCGCAGCGCGACGCCGGACCCACGCCCTGGCCGCCGTCCGGTGAGCCGCCGCGCCCCGAGCCCGGCCCCGGGTCCCTGCTGCAGAGGCTTCGGCGCTCCCGACTGCACTGGCGTCGTCCCGCCCCCGCACCGCCGCCGCGCGTCCCGGTCCCGCCGCCGAATCCCTGGCTGCGCCGGGCGAAACGCGCGGCCGCGGCGCTCACGGTGGTCGCGTTCGTCACCGTCGTCGCGGCCTCGTCGCTGCGCGTGTGGACGCCGTCGTCGTCGCGGTTCATGCGGATCGACGACGGTCCGATCGCCTACCAGTACGTCTCGCTCGACCATGTCAGCCGGTACGTCGTCGCGTCGGTGATCGCGCACGAGGACGACCAGATGGGCCTGCGGGCACAGGCGTTCCACTGGGGTGACTTCGCCGACCGCGCCCGTGCCCATCTGACGGGCGAGGAACAACAGACGTATTCGACGATCCCGCAGCAGCTGGCGAAGAACATGTTCTTCACCCCCGACCAGACCGCGGTCCGCAAGGCCGTCGAGACGGTGCCCTCGGTGCTGCTGAGTGCGACCCTGCCGGACGCCCGCATCATGGAGCTGTACCTGAACTACGCGCAGTTCGGCCCGGACCTGTACGGGGTGTGCGCGGCCAGCTGGTACTACTTCGACACCCCGCCGTGGGAGATGTACCAGTACCACGCGATGCAGCTGGCCGGCATGCTGCCCAACCCGGAGGACATGGTGCGCCTGCCCGGGGGCGGTGTCGCGACTCCCGCCGACGCGCAGTACCCGAGCGCGGCGTTCCACATCAACGGCGCCGCGAACGTCGACCTGCCCGCCCGGTTCGCCGGCTGGGGCGGCTGGGAGAACCTCGTCGCGTCGGTCGGGATCGACGACTCGGCCGCCGACCACGCCGACGACCGTCCGAGCGACGACTCGTGCTCGTCGATGCCCGAGCCGGTGCGGCAGCGCCTGGCCGTGGAGGATCCGGGGTTCGTGTCCCGGTCGCAGTAGCCGGACGCGCCGCGACGGACCTGGCGGTTGCGCGCAGCGGTGCTTCTTGCGCACGTACGGACGCGCGCAAGAAACACCTTGCCGCGCAGGAGCATTCGACGACGGCCGCTAGATGCCGACCTCGCGGCGCAGCGTCTTGCCCGTCGCGTTGCGGGGCAGCAGGTCGGAAGTGATCCGCCAGCGCGTGGGCACCTTGAAGTACGACAGCCGCTCGGCCGCGAACTCGCGCAGTTCCTCCTCGGTGACGTGAGCCCCCTCGGCGACGACGACCACGGCCGCTACCTCCTGGCCGAGGTCGGGGTGCGGAACGCCGATCACGGCGCACTCGCGCACGGCCGGGTGCTCGTCGAGGGTCTGCTCGATCTCGGTGGGATAGACGTTTTCGCCGCCGCGCAGGATCAGGTCGGAGCGACGGCCCGTCAGTCGCAGCCGGCCGTTCTCGATGACGCCGTAGTCGCCGGTGCGCAGCCACCGGTCCGGGGTGATGGCCGCGGCCGTGGCCTCCTCGTCCTCCCAGTAGCCGAGCATGACGAACGGGCTGCGCACGCACACCTCGCCCTCCACGCCGTCCGGCAGCCATTCGCCGAACGGGTCGCGGATCTCGAGGCTCACGGTGATGATCGGCCGGCCCAGGGTGCCGGGGAACGCCTCGAGGTCCTGGGAGTTGGCCACCGCGATGGCGGTGCTGCACTCGGTGAGGCCGTAGCTGTCGACGAGGGCGTTGCGGGCGAACGGCACCTTCTCGCGCAGCCGGTCCTTGAACGCGATCGACGACGGCGCCGACGCGAGCGCGAACGCCGTCAGCGACGACAGGTCGTACTTGCCGAGGTCGTCGTGCTCGAGCAGCCGCGACGCCATGGTGGGGACCGCACCCCAGTTGGTGACGCGTTCGCGCTCGATGAGGCCGAGCACCTTGTCGACGTCGAACGAGCCCTGGTGCATGATCACGGCGCTGCCCGTCGCCAGGCGCGGGACGACCAGGTTGTGCAGGCTCGCGATGTGGAACAGCGGCGAGGTGAGCAGGTAGCGCAGGTCGCTGGGGACGTCGTCGCCGGCGGTCCGCCCGGTGAACGCGGCGAGCAGGGCGTCGCTGAACCGGTGGTAGTCCACGACGGCGAGCAGGTTGCGGTGCGAGTGCAGCGCGCCTTTGGGCCGGCCGCTGGTGCCGCTGGTGTACAGGATGACGGACGGGTCGTCCTCGTCGATGTCGACGCGCGGCGGCACGGCGTCGGGGAACTGCGCGATCAGCCGGGGCAGGTCCTCCTCCATCGTCAGGACCGTGATCCCACCGGTGTCGACGTCGGCCAGGGCCGCGGCGCGCTTGGCGTCGACGACGAGGATCTTCGGCCGGCTGTGCTTCAGGCCGTACTCGATCTCCCGCGGCACCCACCATCCGTTGAGGCCGACGGTGATGGCGCCGAGCACCTGGCTCGCCCAGAACGCGATCACCCATTCGGGGGTGTTCGCTCCCAGGATCGCGACCCGGTCACCCTTCTCCACGCCGTACCGCTCGCGCAACGCGTGGGCGAGGGAGTACGCCGCGGCGGCGTGCTCGGTGAACGACAGCCGGCGGTCGGCGGTGACGAGGTAGTCCCGGTCGCCCCAGCGCAGGGAGTCGGCGAGCAGGTCGCCCACGGCCTTGCCGCGGTTCTTCATCACCGGCATCGAGGCGCCGAGCACCTCTTCCTCGACGATCTCGAACCGGCCACCCGGGCCGGTGAGGCGGGAGACGACCTCGTCGAGGTACAGCCGGGGATCTGCGGACGCAGTCATGCGGGGACCTTTCCTTCGTGTCACGTGAATACCGTGTCACCTGCTGCGATGGACCTGGAACCCCACCCCGGCCGCGGCCGCGTGTGAGGCGTGCCACTGCAATTTCTCATGCCGGATCGCGGCCGCGGAAGTGGTTACCACTGAGCGGGACTTCCCGTGATCCACCCGACAGCCGGGGCTACGTTCGGCGCAGAATCGCTGCCGGAGGAGCAACCGCATGTCCACATTTCTCGACAACCCGACGACGAGGATCGATCCCTTCGCCCCCGCGAAGCTCGGTCCGCTGACCCTGCGCAACCGGGTCATCAAGGCGGCCACGTTCGAGGGGCTCACCCCGAAGGGGCTCGTCACCGACGAGCTCATCGAGTTCCACCGCCGGCCCGCCGCCGGCGGCGTCGGCATGACGACGGTCGCGTACTGCGCCGTCGCGCCGGACGGCCGCACCGCCCCCGGCCAGCTGCAGTGGACCGACGAGACCCGGCCCGGCATGCGCAGGCTCACCGACGCGATCCACGCCGAGGGCGCCGCGGTGTCGGCGCAGATCGGGCACGCCGGACCGGTCGCCGCCGCCAAGTACCTGGGCACCCCCGCGCTCGGTCCGAGCCGCGCCTTCCGCATGACGACCCAGAACTTCAGCAAGCCCGCGACCAAGGCGGACATCGCCCGCATCACCGAAGCCCACGCCGAGGCCGCGCGCCGCGCCGTCGAGGCCGGGTTCGACGCCGTGGAGATCCACTTCGGGCACAACTACCTGATCAGCTCGTTCCTGAGCCCGAAGATCAACAAGCGCAAGGACGAGTACGGCGGCTCGCTCGAGAACCGCGCCCGCTTCGCGCGGGAGGCGGCCCGCGCCGTCCGCGACGCCGTGGGAGACAGGATCGCGATCCTCGCCAAGCTCAACATGGACGACGGTGTGCCCGGCGGCTTCTGGCTCGACGAGTCGATCCAGGTGGCCAAGTGGCTCGAGGCCGACGGCTCGCTCGACGCCCTCGAGCTCACCGCCGGCAGCTCCCTGCTCAACCCGATGTACCTGTTCAAGGGCGACGCGCCGCTGCGCGACTTCGCCGCCGTGATGCCGCAGCCCACGAAGCTCGGGATCCAGCTGGTGGGCAAGCACTTCCTGCGCGAGTACCCCTACCGCGACGGCTACCTGCTCGAGGACGCCAAGCAGTTCCGGTCGCAGCTGAAGATGCCGCTGGTGCTGCTCGGCGGCATCACCAACCGGGCGATCATCGACGAGGCGATGGCCGAGGGCTTCCAGTTCGTCGCCGCCGCGCGGGCGCTGCTGCGCGAGCCGGATCTCGTCAACCGCATGCAGGAGGACGCGGCCGCCGCGTCGCTGTGCAACCACTGCAACAAGTGCATGACCGCCATCTACGGGGGCACCCACTGCGTGCTCCGGACGGCGTGAAGGGAGCCGCGACGATGACGAGCACCGTGAACCCCCGCGCCGCCGCAACGGAGACGGGGGTGCAGCGCGCCACCATCGCCGAGATGCTGCTCGACCGCGTCGGCGACGACCGGCTCGGCCTGCGGACCCGGGAGCAGGACTGGACCTGGGACGCCGTGGTGCGCGAGAGCGCGGCCCGCGGCGAGCTGGCCCGCGCGCTGCGCGTCGACGGCCCGTTCCACATCGGCATTCTTCTCGACAACGTCCCGGACTTCCTGTTCTGGCTCGGCGGGGCGGCCCTGGCGGGCGCGACGGTCGTCGGCATCAATCCCACGCGCGGCGCGGCGGAGCTCGAGGCCGAGATCCGGTACGTGGACTGCCAGCTCATCGTCACCGACACCGCCGGGATGGCGAAGCTGCGCGGCCTCGACCTGGGCCTCGACGAGGACCGCTTCCTGCTGATCGACGATCCCGACTACGCGGCGCGGCTCGAGCGGGTGGAACCGGCGATCGCCGACGGCGTCGGCGAGGACAGCCTGTTCCTGCTGCTGTTCACCTCCGGCACCACCGGCCGTTCGAAGGCCGTCAAGTGCTCCCAGGGCCGGTTGTCGCGGCTCGCGTACGCCAACACCGCCAAGTACGGGCACCACCGCGACGACGTCGACTACTGCTGCATGCCGCTGTTCCACGGCAACGCGCTGATGGCGCTGTGGGCGCCGGCGCTGGCCAACGGCGCGACGGTGTGCCTGACCCGCAAGTTCTCCGCGTCCGGGTTCCTGCCCGACGTGAAGTTCTTCGGGGCGACGTTCTTCACCTACGTCGGCAAGGCCCTGGCGTACCTGATGGCCACCCCCGAGCAGCCCGACGACGCCGACAACCGGCTCGAACGGGGTTTCGGCACCGAGGCCTCGCCCGAGGACAAGGCCGAGTTCGTGCGCCGGTTCGGTGCGGTGCTGTACGAGGGGTACGGCTCGAGCGAGGGCGCCGGTTCGGTCCGGCTCGATCCGCAGGCCCCGGAGGGCGCCCTCGGCCGGCCCGCCCACGCGGGTATCGCGGTGGTGAACCCCGACACCCTCGAGGAGTGCGCCCGCGCGGTGCTCGACGAGCACGGCCGCGTCCTCAACCCGGACGAGGCGATCGGGGAGATGATCAACAAGGAGGGCGCCCGCGCCTTCGAGGGCTACTACAAGAACGACGTCGCCGACGCGGAGCGGATCCGCAACGGCTGGTACTGGACCGGCGATCTCGGCTACGTCGACGAGGCCGGCTTCATCTACTTCGCCGGCCGCAAGGGCGACTGGATCCGGGTCGACGGCGAGAACACCTCGGCCCTGATGATCGAGCGGGTCCTGCGCCGGCATCCGAAGGTCGTGAGCACCGGCGTCTACGCGGTGCCGGATCCCCGGTCGGGCGATCAGGTGATGGCGGCGATCGAGGTCGAGTCCCTCGCCGGCTTCGATCCGGTCGAGTTCGCCGAATTCCTCACCGGGCAGGCCGATCTCGGTTCGAAGGCCGCGCCGCGGTTCGTGCGCGTGTCGACGAACCTGCCGGTGACGGGCTCGAACAAGGTCCTCAAGCGCGAGCTGCAGGCGCAGCGCTGGCACACCACCGAGCCCGTGTACCGGTGGGTGGGACGCGGCGCGCCGGAGTACACCGCGATGAGCGCGGACGACAAGGCCGCGCTCGACCGGGAGTTCGCCGCGCACGGCCGGCAACGGCTGCTGAGCGTGTAGGCGATGCCGGACACCCGCGTCGCCCTCGTCACCGGTGCCAGCCGCGGCATCGGGCGCGAGACCGCCCTCGCGTTCGCCCGGGCCGGCTTCGACGTCGCGGTCACCGCCCGCACGGTCCGCGAGGGCCGGGGCACGGTGCCTCCGCGCACCCGCCGCGACGGCGACGAGCCGATCGCCGTCCCCGGCAGTCTCGAGACCACCGCGGCGGCGATCGAATCGCTCGGGGTGCGGGCACTGTCCGTCCCGATGGACCTGCTCGACGTCGACACCGTGCGGGCCGCGGGCCGCCGTGTGCTGGACGTGTGGGGCCGGATCGACGTGCTCGTCAACAACGCCTACGCACAGACGAGCGGCAACATGGACCGGCTCCTCGACATCGATCTCGCCGACGCCGCCGCCATGGTGGAGGGCAACTACCTGCACCAGCTGGCGCTGATCCAGACGGTGCTGCCGGCCATGCTCGCCCGCGGCGGCGGCGTCGTGATCGACCTCGTGTCCGGGTCGGCCGCGATCGATCCGCCCGCGCCGCCGGGGGAGGGCGGTTGGGGTCTGTCGTACGCGGCGTCGAAGGCCGCGTTCGCGCGGGTCGCCGGGATGATCAACGCCGAGTACCGCGCCCGCGGCGTCCGGGCGTTCAACCTCAGTCCGGGTTTCGTCGTTACCGAGTCGGGGCGGGCCCGGGGCGGCACCCGCGCGGTGGAGGACGCCGGGTTCGACGCGGTGCCGGCGACGGTGCCCGCCGACGCCGCGGTGTGGCTGGCGACGGTGCCCGACGCGGACCGGTTGCTGGGCAAGGTCGTATGGGCGCCGACTCTGATCGAGAGGATGTCCGCTTCCGCGGTGGAGCGGCGGAACGAGAGGACGGACGTCACGTGAAGCTGGGTGTGGTGGTGCCGGTCGAGCTGGAGCAGAGCGGGGAACCCGAGTGGATCCTCGAATTCGCCCGCGCCGCCGAGAAACTGGGTTTCGACGAGATCTCCGCCGTCGAGCATTCCGTCGTCGTCGCGAACACGGGCAGCGCGTACCCGTATGCGCCGACCGGCAAGTCGCACCTGCCCGACGACTGCGACCTGCCCGACCCGCTCGAGCTGCTGTCGTTCGTCGCCGGCGCCACCACCGACCTCGGGCTCGCGACCGGGGTGCTGGTGCTGCCCAACCACCATCCCGTGGTCCTGGCCAAACGCCTGGCCACCCTCGACCGGCTCGCCCGCGGCCGGGTCCGGATCTGCCTGGGACTGGGCTGGATGCGGGAGGAGATCGAGGCGTGCGGCGGCGACTTCGACCGTCGCGGGAAGATCGCCGACGAGGCGATCGCGGTGATGCGGGCCCTGTGGGCCGGCACCGGTCCGGCCGGGGTGGACTTCGACGGCGAGTTCTTCACGTTCCGCGGCGCCCACAGCTGGCCGAAACCGCACCGCGAGACCGGGGTGCCGCTGTACATCGGTGGGCACAGCGCGGCCGCCGCGCGGCGGGCCGGCCGGCTCGGCGACGGGTTCCAGCCGCTCGGCCTGGCGGGGGAGGACCTCGACCGCGCGATCGGGCGGATGCGCCGCGCCGCCGAGGCGGCGGGCCGCGATCCCGGCACCGTCGAGCTGGTCTTGGGGGCGACCCTGCCGCGGCTGGACGAGGCGCGGATGGACCGGGCCCGGAAGCTGGGGGCGGGGCGGATGGTGCTGTCGGCCTCGCCGAACGCGGGATCGCTGAGCCAGGTCGTCGACGAGATGGCCGCCTGCGCCGAACGCCTCGGCCGGGTCTGACGCCGGGCCGGTTCCCGCTGGCCGAGATGCGCCGCCCGGCCGCCGGCAACGCTGACTAGCGTCCGAGGTCACAACGACATTCGGTCGCTAGGAGAATCGCGATGGATCTGAAGGAATCCCCGGAGCAGGTCGCGCTCAGGAAGGAGCTGCGCGCCTACTTCGCGTCGCTGCTGCCGGAGGACAAGCGCCGCCGTGCCGGTGAGCAGGGGGTGGGCGGCGAGCACTTCCGCGAGGTCGTCACGCTGCTCGGCAAGGACGGCTGGCTGGGGATCGGCTGGCCCACGGAGTACGGCGGGCAGGGCCGCTCCATCGAGGAACAGTTCGTGTTCTTCGACGAGGTGCAGCGGGCGGGCCTGCCCTTCCCGTTCGTCACGGTGAACACCGTCGGGCCGACCCTGATGAAATACGGCACGCAGGAACAGAAGGGCCGCTTCCTGCCCGGCATCCTCTCCGGCGATATCGTCTTCGCGATCGGCTACACCGAACCGGAGGCCGGCACCGACCTGGCGTCGCTGAAGACCCGCGCGGTGCGCGACGGCGACGAGTGGGTGGTCGACGGCAACAAGATCTTCACCTCGGGCGCGAACACGGCCGACTACGTGTGGCTCGCGTGCCGCACCGACCCGGACGTCCCGAAGCACAAGGGCATCTCGATCCTCATCGTGCCGACCGACGCGCCCGGGTTCTCGTGGTCGCCGATCCACACCGTCGGGGGTCTCTCGGTCACCGCCACCTACTACAGCGGTATCCGAATCCCGGACCGGGACGTCGTCGGCGAGGTCGGCGGCGGCTGGCCGCTGATCACCGCGCAGCTCAACCACGAACGCATCGGCCTCGCCGCGATCGGCGGCCGCACCTACGGGCTGTGGCAGCAGGTGCTGGACTGGGCGAAGGAGAACGGCGCCGTCGAGATTCCCTGGGTGCAGCAGGAGTTCGCTCGCACCCACGCCAAGCTCGAGGCGATGCGGCTGCTGAACTGGAAGATGACCGCCGCCGTCGCGGCCGACACCCTCTCCGGTGCCGACGCGGGCGCGACCAAGGTGTACGGCACGGAGACGCACGTCGACGTGTACCGGACGCTGCTGGGCATTCTCGGGGCCGCCGGCCGGATCCGCCCCGAGTCGCCGGGAGCCGTGCTCGCCGGACAGATCGAGCAGATCTCCCGTCAGGGCATGGTCAACACGTTCGGCGGCGGTGTCAACGAGGTCCTGCGCGACATGGTCGGCACGATGGGCCTGGGCCTGGTGCGGGAGAAGAGGGTCAAGTGAGCGAACTGCTGACCAGGCTGAGGGCGTTCGAGGGGCAGACCCTGACGCCGACGACGTGGGGCCCGGACGCGGTCAACACCCCGATGATCCGGCACTGGGTCGAGACGATGGGTGACACCAGCCCGATCTACCTCGACGACGCCGCCGCCCGCGCCACCGGCCGCGACGGTGCCGTCGCGCCCGCGCTCATGACGCAGGTGTGGACGATGCGCACCTTCACCGACAAGATGGCGAACAACGACCCGTCGCCGGTGTGGACCGACCTGATCGCCACGCTCGACGACGCCGGCTTCACGTCCGTCGTCGCGACGGACTCGGACTTCGAGTTCTTCGTCGAACTGCGCCCCGGCGAACGGGTTTCGCTCACCGAGGTGATCGAATCGATCTCCGAGGAGAAGAGGACCGGGCTCGGCGCGGGTCACTTCGTGACCACCCTCAAGACGTACCGCAACGGGGACGGCGCGGTCGTCGCCACCCAGCGCTGGCGCACCCTGCGCTTCCGGCCGAAGGACACGGCGCAGCCGGAGCCGAAGCGCGAGAGCTCGCCCGGCTCGGAATCCGCCGCTCCGAAGGGTCTGCGCCCGCGTCCGGCGATCAACGCCGACAACGCCTTCTGGTTCGAGGCGGCCAGGGAGCACCGCCTGGTGATCCAGCGTTGCGCGGCGTGCGGCACGCTGCGGCATCCGACCGGGCCGATGTGCGGGCGGTGCCGTTCCCTCGAGTGGGACACCGTCGACGCGTCGGGCCGCGGCACCGTCTACAGCTTCGTCGTCAACCACCACCCGCGGATCCCCGGGTTCGAGTACCCGCTCGTCGTCGCGACGATCGAACTCGAGGAGGGCACCCGGCTGATCGCGAACATGACCGGTGTCGAACCGCACGCGGTCGAGATCGGCATGGCGGTGGAACTGGACTGGATCGACGCCGACCCCGAGTTGACGCTGCCCGCGTTCCGGCCGGCCGCACGGAAGGATTCGTAGATGGATTTCAACTTCAGCGAAGAGCAGGAAGCGATTCGCGGCCTCGCGCACGAGGTCTTCACCGGCAAGTCCGGCATCGATCGGGTCAAGCAGGTCGAGCTGAGCGACGAGCGCCTCGACCGGGAGCTGTGGCGGGAGCTGGCCACCACGGGTCTGCTCGGCGTCGCGCTGCCCGAAGACCTCGGCGGCGGTGGGCTCGGCCTGGCGGAGCTGTACGTCCTGCTCGAGCAGCAGGGCCGGCACGTGGCGCCGGTGCCGATCTGGCAGTCGGTGCTCGCCGCGCTCGCCGTCGCCGAGTTCGGCACCGACGACCAGCGCACCGCGCTGGTGCCGGGTGTCGCCGACGGCAGCCGGTTCCTGACGATCGGTCTCGAGGAGTTCGGCCCCTACGTCCCCGGTGACCCGCAGACCACCGCCACGGAGGCCGGTGGCCGGTGGACCCTGACCGGCGCGAAGGCCGTCGTCCCGGTCACCCACGTCGCGTCCCGCGCGATCGTCTCGGCGACCACGCCGGCCGGTGCCGCGCTGTTCGTCGTCGATCTCGCCGGCGCGGGCGTCTCCGTCGAGCAGACGCACTCGACCACCTGGGAGATCTGCGGCAACGTCACGTTCGACTCGGCTCCCGCCGAGCTGCTCGGGCCCACCGACGGCACCGCAGCGCAGTGGCTGCTCGACCGCGTCGAGCTCGCGCTCGCCGCGATCCAGCTCGGTGTCGGCTCGGGTGCCGTCCAGCAGGCCGTCACCTACCTCAACGGGCGCATGCAGTTCGGACGTCCGCTCGCGACGTTCCAGGCCGTGGGCCACCAGCTGGCCGACTGCTACATCGACCTCGAGGCGATGCGCGTGACGCTGTGGCAGGCCGCGTGGCTGCTCGCCGAGGGACAGGACCCCGGCACCTCGGTGCTCGTCGCGAAGTGGTGGGCCACCGACGGCGGCCAGCGCGTCGTGCACCGCACCACGCACGTGCACGGCGGCATGGGCGTCGACACCGACTATCCGGTGCATCGGCACCTGTTGTGGGGCAAGCAGATCGGCGCCACCCTCGGTGGCTCCGCGTCGGATCTGGCGCGCCTGGGCGCCCAGCTCGCCGCCGGCGTCGAGGTGGTCGCGTGACCGCCACCGTGTCCACGGGCCGCAGCTACGACGACATCGAGATCGGCGAGGCACTGCCCGAACTCGCGATCCCGCTCACCCGCACACTGATCGTCGCGACCGCCCTCGCGACCCGCGACTTCCAGGATGTCCACCACGACCCCGAGCTGGCGCGCGAGCGCGGCTCGAAGGACGTGTTCATGAACATCCTCACCAGCAACGGCCTGGTGGGCCGGTTCGTCACGGACTGGTCCGGTCCGTGCGCCGTCGTGCGGCGGGTGAAGATCCGTCTGGGCGCACCGAACTACCCCGGGGACACCATGACGATGACCGGCGAGGTGGTCGGCAAGTCCGACGGCCTCGTCGAGGTCCGCGTCCGCGGCGCCAACAGCCTCGGCGACCACGCCACCGGCACTGTCACGATCGCCTTCACCGACCGGCCGGGAGGAACCCGATGACCAGCCCGCTCTCCGGTGCCGCCGCGATCGTCGGCATCGGCGCCACCGAGTTCTCCAAGAAGTCCGGCCGCTCGGAGCTGCAGCTCGCGTGCGAGGCCGTCGTCGCCGCACTGGCCGACGCCGGCATCGACCCGTCCGAGGTCGACGGACTGGCCACCTACACGATGGAGACCAACGGCGAGATCCTCGTCGCCCGCAACTGCGGGCTCGGGGAGCTGAAGTTCTTCTCCCGCATCGGCTACGGCGGCGGGGCGGCGTGCGCGACGGTGCAGCAGGCCGCGATGGCCGTCGCGACGGGCGTCGCCGAGGTCGTCGTGGTCTACCGCGCGTTCAACGAACGTTCCGGTATCCGGTTCGGTCTCGGCCAGCACGACCGGCCGATGGATTCGACCGCCGACCGCGCCGCCTACGCGTGGCTGACCCCGCAGGGGCTGGCGACGCCCGCTCAGTGGGTCGCGATGTTCGCCCGCCGCTACATGCACCAGTACGGTGCCACGAGTGAGGATTTCGGTCGGGTTGCCGTCGTCGCCCGCAAGCACGCCGCGAACAATCCGGCCGCGTGGTTCCACGGCAAGCCCATCACGCTCGCGGACCATCAGAACTCGCGGTGGATCGCCGAGCCGCTGCACCTGCTCGACTGCTGCCAGGAGACCGACGGCGGTCAGGCCCTCGTCGTCGTCTCGGCGGAACGCGCCCGGGACCTGCGGCACCGGCCCGTGCTCGTCAAGGGCGCCGCGCAGGGCTCCGGCAAGGACCAGCACATGATGACCAGCTACTACCGTCCGGACATCACCGGCATCCCCGAGATGGGACTGGTGGGCCGCCAGCTCTACGGCCAGAGCGGACTGAGTCCGGACCACATCGACGCGGCGATCCTCTACGACCACTTCACCCCGCTTGTGCTGCCGCAGCTCGAGGAACTCGGCTTCTGTGGCGTCGGCGAGGCCAGGGACTTCGTCCGCGAGGGCAACCTCGAGATCGGGGGCCGGCTGCCGAGCAACACCCACGGCGGCCAGGTCGGCGAGGCGTATCTGCACGGTGTCAACGGCATCGCCGAGGCGGTCCGCCTGGTGCGCGGCACCTCCACCAATCAACCCGACGGCGTCGAGAACGTGATCGTCACGGCGGGAACCGCGGTTCCCACGTCCGGACTGATCCTCGGTGCCGCCTGATCCCGGAAGGATTCGACAATGACGGCAGTGGAGCAGAAGGCCGGCGCGTGGCGCGGAGCCGACCTGGGCACCCGCACGGTGGCCTACGACGAGCGCGACGCGATCCTCTACGCGCTCGCCGTCGGCGCCCAGCCCGCCACCGACCTGGACCTGGTGCTCGAGGACCGGCTGCGGGTACTGCCGACGTTCGCGCTGACCCTGGCCCAGTGGGCACCGGACGAGCTGGGCTCGCGCGGCGCGTTCGACACGACGACGGCGCTGCACGGCTCGCAGGAGCTGACCGTGCTGGCCCCGCTGCCGCGTCGCGGTGAGGTGGAGCTGCGGGCGTCGGTGGGCGAGGTGTGGGACAAGGGGGCCGCGGCCGTGTTCGAGGTCCGCGTCGAGTGCGAGTACTTCGTCGCGACGTGGTCGATCTTCGCGCCCGGCGCGGGTGGTTTCGGGGGCGAGCGCGGCCCGTCGAAGCCGGCGGCGCCACAGGGCGAGCCGGAGCTGACCGGGGAACTGGCCACGGCCGCGAACCAGGCCGCGCTGTACCGGCTCACCGGCGACCGGCACCACATCCACATCGATCCGGAGGCGGCCGCGCGGATCGGTCAGCCGCGCCCGATCATGCACGGGCTGTGCACCCTGGCGGCGGCGACCCTGCCCCTGGCCCGGCTCCTCGGGGCGCATCCGGCGGACCTGACCGAACTGCAGGGCCGCTTCGCGGCGCCGCTGTTCCCCGGCGACGTCGCCGGGCTGCGGGTGTGGGGCGGACGCGACGACGCCGTGTTCGAGGTGGCCGCGGACGGGCAGGCCGTGATCTCGGGGGCGCGCGCGTCGTTCGCGTGAGGTCGTGGACCGGTGCCCGGCAGCCGGGCACCGGTCCACGCGTCACTTGCCGTGCAGGGCCATGTAGCGGGCCGGGTACTCGCCGCCGCCGTGGACCGCCAGGTCGGCGCCGTTGACGTAGGACGCGAGGTCGCTGCCGAGGAACAGGCAGGCGCGCGCGATGTCCGACGGGACGGCCATCCGCTCCATCGGCAGGGTGCGGGTCACCGCGGCGCCGCCGTCGTCGCCGTAGACCGAGGCCGCGGCCTCGGTGCGGATCAGGCCGGTGGTGATGTGGTTGACCCGCACCTTCGGCGCCCATTCGAGGGCGAGGGCCTTGGTCAGGCCCAGCAGGCCGGCCTTCGCGGCGGTGTACGCGGCGGTGCCGGGCTGCGGATCGTGTGCCGAGACGCTGCCGATGTTGATGATCGAGCCGCCCCCGGGCCGCTCCTGCATCACCCGGTTGGCCGCCTGCGCCGCGTAGAACGGGGCGAGCAGGTTCAGCGCGACGATCTTCTCCACGAAGCGCGGGGAGACGGTGGCGGCGTCGGAGTCCGGTGACCCGCCGGCATTGTTGACCAGCACGTCGAGCCGGCCGAACCGGGTGACGGCGTCGTCGACCAGGGCGGCCACGTCGGCGGGGTCGCGCACGTCGACGGCCCGGAACGCCGCGCCCCGCCCGCCGGCCGAGGGCAGGGACCCGGGCTCGTTGCGGGCGCATACCAGGACGTCGGCGCCCGCGGCGAGGAAGTGTTCGGCGACGACGAAGCCGATGCCCTTGGTGCCGCCGGTGACGATCACGGCGCGTCCGGTGTGGTCGACGGGATTGGGAAGGTGCACGTGGCTACCTTTCTGGAACTCGGGTCGGTTCGAGACTGCTTGCCGTCGCGCGCCTTTCGTGGCCGCGAGCGGGAACCGACGTGGACAAGCAAGTGCTTGGTCAAGGATAGTGGACGGGACGCCTGGGGCACCAGGATTTCCGTAGTGGCGAGAGAACCGGGAGCAGGGACACATGGGCAAGCTGGACGGCAAGGTCGCGCTCATCACGGGCGCGGGACAGGGGATCGGACGGGGCATCGCCCTCGCGCTCGCCAAGGAGGGGGTGCACATCGCGGCCGCCGGCCGCACCGAATCCAAGGTGGTCGCGACGGCCGAGGCGATCGAGGAACTCGGCGGCAAGGCGCTGGCGTTGCGCTGCGACGTGAGCAGCGCCGACGACGTCGACGCGGCGGTGCAGCGCACCGTGACGCATTTCGGCGGCGTGGACATCCTGGTCAACAACGCCAACGACTGCCGGCCCGGCCCGCTGCTGTCGTTCACCGACGCCGAGTACGAGCGGTCCTTCGCTACCGGCCCGCTCGCGACGCTGCGGCTGATGCGGGCCTGCTACCCGGTGATGAAGGAGCGCGGGGGCGGCTCGATCGTCAACCTCGTCACGTCGGCGGCGGTCCGCTGGGACGCGAGCAACTACGGCGTCTACGGGTCGATCAAGGAGGGCATGCGGTCGCTGACCCGCGCCGCGGCCTGCGAGTGGGGAGTCGACGGGATCCGCGTCAACGCCATTGCACCACACGCGATGTCGCCGGGACTCGAGGCCTGGATGGCGCGCAACCCGGAGGAGGCGGAGGAGTTCCGCGCGGGAATCCCGTTGCGCCGCATCGGCGACCCCGAGACCGACATCGGGCGGGCGGTGGTCTTCCTCGTCGGCGAGGACGCGGGGTATCTCACCGGCGCGACGATCCCCCTCGACGGCGGCCAGTCGCGCTGGGGCTGACGCCCCCGGTGCGTCCTTTGGGCTGCCCTGGCGGCCCAAAGGACGCACCGGCGCCGCAGGCGCCTATCCGGTGACCCGCCCGGCGTTGCCGGCGTCGACCGGCAGCACGGTGCCGCTGATGTGGGCGCTCGCCTCGGCGGCGAAGAACAGCACCACGCGGGTGATCTCCGCCGGTTCGAGCCACGGCACCGGCTGCGCGTGCAGGCTCTGGAAGATCGGGGCCACGTCGTCGGCGCCGGGATGCTCGAGATCCGGGCGCATCAGGCCGTAGAGGAAGTCGTTGTGGATCATCGGTGTCGAGATATTCCCGGGGGCAATCGCATTCACCGTGACACCGTGCGGCGCCAGATCCAGCGCGGCGCTCTTGGTCAGGCCGATCACGCCCCACTTCGATGCGCTGTACGCCGCCATGTTGGTGTTGCCCGCGCGGCCGAGCATCGACGAGATCGTCACGATCCGCCCGTAGCCGCGCGCGACCATGCCGGGCGCCACCGCACCGACGGTGTTGAAGACACCGGTCAGATTCGAGCCGATCGCCTCCGCCCACTGCGCCTCGGTCATCGCCTGGATCGGGGCGGCCACCGACACGCCCGCGTTCGCCACCGCGATGTCGATCCGCCCGAACTCGGCGTGCGCCTGCGCCACGAGTTCGTCCATTGCCGGGCGGTCCGCGGTGTCCAGCTTCGCGGTCAGGCACCGGCGCCCGGTGGCGCGCACCGCCGCCGCGGTCTCCTCCAGATCCGCCTCCGTGGCCAGCGGGTACGGCACCACCGGGCTGTCGGCGCACCGGTCGCACAGCACGATGTCGGCGCCGCGCTCGGCCAGCGCCACCGCGTGGCTGCGGCCCTGGCCCCGCGCCCCGCCCGTGATCAGCGCGACCCGGCCTTCGAACTCACTCATCGAATCCACTCCTGTCCTCCTCGGTCAGCAGGTCGATGCTCCAGCCCCGGCGGGCCCGCAGGGGTGCGGCGATCCCGCTCAGCGGGAAAAGGGCAGGCCGCGGGCCGTCACACCACCGCTGCGGCGGGCACCAGCGCGGCGCCCAGGCCGGACGGCGCGTAGTTCGGCCGGTACGACGGCTGGGGCCGGTTCCCCGCGACGAGCAGCGCGACGACGACGAACGCGATCGCCAGCACGAGCGCGAGCGCGCCGACGATCGACCAGAAATCCGGCCGCAACGACCGTCGGCGGGGTTCGTCGCCGTAGGTGAGCCGCTTGACGCGCCGGACCTCGGCGGCGGGCGGGGCGGAGTGGGCGGCCGCCGCGTGCCGGGACGCCGGCGGGCGGACCGGCTCCGCCGCGGAATCGCCCGGCGTGAGCACCTGTGCGATGGGCTGTGTGATCGCCTGGGGGTCCACCGACTCGAGGTTGTGCATGGCCGTCCGTTCTCTCCATTGCCGACGGCCGTGAATCGCCGATTCGGAGACGTCCGTTACCGTGATCCTCGCGACACGGTCAGTCGGTCCACGCGAAGCGGAACCGTTCCGCGAGTTCGGCGGGCGGCCGCGAGCGGTACTCCCCGAACTCGTAGCGTTTCACGGCGAGCAGGGCCTCCATGATCGACGGTCCGAACAGGCGCTGCGCGAGGCCGGAGGACCCGAGCGCGGCGAGCACGCCGTCGGGGTCCGTCGGCAGGACGCGGACCCCGAGTTCGGCGCGTTCGGCATCGGTCATCCGGCCCGGATCGACCGGGATCTCCGGCGGAACCGGGAGTGCGTCGGTGAGACCGGCGTGGGCCGCCCCGAGGATCGCCGCGCCGGCAAGGTAGGGGTTAGCCGACGGGTCCACGGGCTTGACCTCGAGGTGGGCGCCGTAGGGGCTCCCGGGCGTGAGCGCGCACAGCCGCAGCGCGGCCTCACGGTTCTCGAGCCCCCAGCAGCACCACGCGCCGGACCACATGCCCGGCTGCAGCCGCAGATGCGAGAGCACGGACCCGGTGAGGACCGCCCCGAACTCGGGCAGCGCGCGCAGGATGCCGGCGACGACGCTGCCGCCCGCTGCAGTCACCCCGTGCGGGCCGTCGCCGCCGGACAGGAGCGGCCGCCCCTCGCGGGTGAAGGACACGTGGACGTGGGCCCCGTTGCCCGCCCCGCCGACGACGGGGACGGGGGAGAACGACGCCCGCAGACCGTGCCGCCGGGCGGTGCGGCTGATCAGGATGCGTGCGAGCACCAGGTTGTCGACCGACTCCACGGGGGCTGCCGGAGACAGGGAGAGTTCGAACTGCTGCGCGCCCGCCTCGGCGTGAATCTGGTCGATGCCCAGACCCGCCTGCGCGGCAGCGTGCAACAGATCCGCGACGAACGGGTCCCGCCCGAGGACGGCACCGAGACCGTATGCGGACCATTCGCTGCGCCCGCCGTCGAAGAGCGTGAACTCGATCTCGTGCCCTGCCCGGGCCTGCACGCCGGCCGCGGCGAGCTCCTCGACGACGCGTTCGAGCGCTGCGCGCGTGCACAACGGTGACCGCGTCCCGTCCTGCTCGTACAGGCCGGCCGGCGCCCACCGGACGCCGTCCCCGACGGGCCGGAGCCGGTCGCGGTCGATCCGCAGCCGGAGATCGCCCGTCACCGACAGTGACGGCGTGAACGCCAGGTGGTCGTCGACGCAGAAGACCGCCCAGCTCGGCGACGCGCCCGCGCCCGACTCGACGAACGACGTAAGCCTGTGTCCGGGAAACACCTTCGCCCGCGAGATGCCGGTCGAATCGACGACCGAGCCGACGATGCGCTCCTCGCGGGCGCGTTCGCCCGTCACGGGGTCGAAGCGTTCCTCCGTCACAGGGACCTCCCGCCCGCGCCGTCGGCCACCGGCGGCATCGCCGGGCACGAGGACGCCGGGCACAAGGACACAGTAGAGGCGAGGTCGGGTCACGGGGACCGTCTTCGCCGACACAGGACTGTGTCGGCGAAGACGGGCGTCCTCACCGCGGCTGATGCTGGGTGATGCAGTGGATGCCGCCGCCGCGGCGGAAGAGCGGCCGGGCGTCCACTCCCACGACGCGACGGCCGGGATACGCGGCCGCCAGGATCTCCGCGGCCTCGTCG
>NZ_PCZU01000271.1:119252-125904 GCF_002887785.1 Rhodococcus sp. ENV425 | reverse complement strand
CCCCGCCGTTGACGACGTAGTGGTTGATGTAGCTGTAGTCCACCCAGCCCTCGTCGTCGCGGACCGTCGCCGGGGCCGGCACCCGGACGATGCGCCACGGCTCACCGCGCACGTCCGCCGTGTGCTGCAGCCGCTCGACGATCAGCGCGGTGACGTCGAAATCCGGGTGGTCCCGGTTGCGCTGGTCGTGGACGAGGACCACGCCCGGGGACGCGATCGCGGCGACGATGTCGACGTGACCGCGGGTGCCGTAGCGCTCCTGGTCCCGCGTCAGCCCGCGCGGGAGCCAGATCGCGCAGGTCGCGCCGATGGTGCGCCGCAGTTCCGCTTCGACCGCGGCCTTGTCGAGGTGCGGGTTGCGCCCGGGGTCGAGCTGGACGGTCTCGGTGAGCAGGACGGTGCCGAGACCGTCCACCTGCATGCCACCGCCCTCGTTGACGAGTGTCGACGCGACCCGTTCCACGCCGGCCCGCTCGAGGACGAACGACGCGATCCGGGCGTCGTGGTCCCACCGGGCCCAGTCCTGCGCGCCCCAGCCGTTGAACACCCAGTCGACCCCGCCGCACCGGCCGTCGTCGTCGAGGACGAAGGTCGGCCCGATGTCGCGCATCCAGGCGTCGTTCAGCGGGGCCTCGACGAGTTCCACGTCGCGGGACAGGTACCGGCGGGCCGCGTCGACCTGGCCGGGATCGGCCACCACGGTGACCGGTTCGAACTCGGCGACGGCGTGCGCGACCGCGGCCCACGTGGCGCGGGCCTCGTGGTGCTCCTCCGCGGTGTCGCCCAGCGAATATCCCTCGGTGGGGAAGGCCATCCACGTGCGCTCGTGCGGTTCGCTCTCCGCGGGCATGCGCCAGGTCATCGCGTGGCTCCGAAGGGTGCGTGCGCGTCCACCGGTGCGGTCAGCGAGCCGTAGGTGTCCGGGCGGCGGGTGCTCAGGAACGGGAACAGCGACAACCAGTCCCGGCGCTGCGCGAGGTCGAGATCGGCCACCAGCACGGCGGATTCGTCGCGCGGAGCCTGCACCAGGATGCGCCCGTAGGGATCGGAGACGAACGAGGAGCCGTAGAAGGTGATGGCTCCCTCGCAGCCGTGCCGGTTCGGCACGATCATGAACGTGCCGTTGGCGATGCCGTTTCCGACGATCACCTGCTGCCACAGCGGGCGGGTGTCGAACTCGGGGTGGTCGGGCTCGGAGCCGATCGCCGTCGGGTAGACGAGGATCTCGGCCCCGGCGAGCGAGTACGCCCGCGCCACCTCCGGGAACCACTCGTCCCAGCAGGTCGGCATGCCGATGCGGGCGCCGTCGAGGCCGTCGGGGGTGTGGACGGGATACGGGTCACCGGCCGGACCGCCCCGGAAGTAGGTGTCCTCGTAGTATCCGGCGGTCACGGGGATGTGCAGTTTCCGGGTCCGGGCCACCGGTTCGCCGGCGGGGGAGACGAGGACGGCGGTGTTGTAGCCGAGGCCGTCGGGTGCGTCGGCGCGTTCGTAGAGGGACGCGTGTACGAACACACCGTGGGCGGACGCGGCGGCCGCGGCGAAGGCGACGGTCGGTCCGGTCCGCAGGTCCTCGGCGGTCCGGGCGGCGTCGGCGCCGCCGGGCGTGTCGGCCGGGTAGCGGCTCAACGTGAGTTCGGGCAGGAACACGACGCGCGCGCCGAGTCCGGCGGCGCGGGCGATGCCCTCGGTGAGTTCGGCGTGCAACGCCCGCTCGTCGTCGTGCCAGCGGTGCTGAACCAGTCCGACGCGCAGCGGCGGCCGATCGGGGGCGTCGACCCGGCACAGCGAGTCGGGCGGCGTGGGGGCGGTGATGGTGAGCATGGGAAGTCCTCGGCTCGATCCGGGGGGATAAAACGAATTTGATTCGTTAAGTATGGTGGACGAGCGCGTCCCGGGCAAGAGCCCACGACGATTTCGAGGAGTTTTCGTATGCCACGACCGCCGAAGCGGCTGCTGTCGCCCGAAATCATCACGGACGCAGCGATTCACATGGTGGACACGGCGGGCGACTTCACCATGCCGGGATTGGCCGAGCGGCTGAAGGTGCGGCCGTCGTCGCTGTACAACCACGTGTCGGGACGCGCCGAGATCGTCGAGGCCATGCGGGCGCGCATCATGTCCACCATCGTCGTGGGCGAACCGGCCGGCGACTGGTCCGAGACGGTCGCCGGCCTCGCCCGCGAGTACCGTCGCGCCTACGCCGCGCATCCGCGGCTGATCCCGTTGTTCACCGCGCAGACCGTGCAGTCCCCGGTCGCGTTCGGCCTCTACAACGCTCTCGCGCAGGCCTTCACGGATGCCGGATTCACGCCCGCGCACGTGCTGCATGCCATCACCACCGTGGACAGCTTCGTCCTCGGCTCGGCGCTCGACCTCGCCGCGCCCGAGGTGGGGTGGGCGAACGTCCCCGAAACCGGCGACGCGATGCGCGCCGCGCTGCAGACCGCCTGCCCGAATCCGCAACGGGCCGACGCCGCCTTCGAATTCGGCCTGCGCGCACTCGTGGCCGGCCTGGTCGCCCAGACGCCGGCCGGGGCCTGAACGGCCCGGCCGGCGTCGGCGCGGTGGTCGGTGCGGTCCGGGTTCAACCGCGGTCGGTGGTGAACACGTCCGTCTCCCCGGTGAGCGCGGCGGTGCTGCGCGTGAGGGTCTCCCCGCGGAAGAACTGCGGATTGCGCACCCGCATCACCAGCATCAGGACCGCGCCGAGCAGCAGGATGCCGAAGCCGAGGAAGAACACCAGCCCGACGCCGCCGATCTCGGCGCCGCTGCCGTTGTCGGGATTCATGCTCTCGCCCACCGAGATCGCGAAGACGGCGGCGAGCATGATCCCGCCCGACAGGGGGAAGACGAACCGGAACACGGCGTTGCGGGCACTGGTGAACAGACGTCCGCGGAAGTACCACACGCACGCGAACGCGGTGATCCCGTAGTACCAGCAGATCATGATGCCCAGCGCGGCGATGGTGTCGAGGAGGGTGCGTTCGGACAGGAACGTCACGCCGGCGTAGAACACCGCGGTGACGACCCCCGCGACGACCGTCGCGTACGAGGGCACCAGAAAGCGGGGATGCACCGCGGCCAGCCGGCGCGGGAACGCGCCGTAGGCACCCATCGCGAGCATCGTCCGCGCCGCCGGCAGGAAGGTGGTCTGCAGGCTCGCCACCGACGAGACGAAGATGGCGAGGAAGAGCAGCAGACCACCCCACTGGCCCAGGACCGGATCGGCGAGGGCGCCGAAGATGTTCTCGGAGTTGTCGGGATTGCCCAGTCCGAGACCCGTCGTACCGACACCGGCATACATCATCGCCGCGACCGACACCAGCAGGTAGGTCAGCAGGATCGTCGCCACGCACAACAGGCCGGCCCGGCCCGGGGTCTTCTTGGGGTCCCGGGACTCCTCCCCGAGAGTGAGGCACGTGTCCCACCCCCAGAACGCGAAGATCGAACCGGTCACGCCGATCACGAAGGCGCCGATCGCAAGCCCGTGGAACGGGTCGAACCAGGAGGCGTCGAGCGACAGCCCGGCGGGCGCGTCGCCCGCGCCGACGTGCACGAGTGCCGCGACCGCGAACGCGAGCAGGAGCACCATCTGGAACCCGACGAGCGCGTACTGGACGCGTTCGCTCGTGGTGATGCCGCGGCTCGCGATCCATGTCGCGATCGCGATGAACACCAGGGTGGTGCCCACGTTGACGAACTTGTTCCCGGGAAGATCCGCGATCGCGGAGTCTCCGGTGATGCGGGCGAGGAACAGGTAGAAGAACTGGACGGCGATCGCGGCCAGGTTGGACAGCACGATGATCGTCGCGATCACCATGCCCCAGCCGCACATCCACCCGACGTACGGGCCGAAGGCCTTCGTCGACCACGTGAACGACGCCCCGCAGTCCGGTGATTCGGAATTGAGTTCGCGATAGGCGTACGCCGTGAGGAACATCGGGATGAACCCGGCGATGAAGATCGCCGGCATCTTCAGCCCGACGGCCGCGACGATCAGGCCGATGCTCGCCGTCAGCGTGTAGCCCGGCGCGACGGACGAGATGCCCAGGACGGCGCCGGCGAACGTGCCGATCCTGCCGGCGGCCAGGCCCTTCGGCACGACGCCGTCGCCGGGGGTGATCACCGGGTCGGCCTCTCGAACCCGGGTGGGAGGAAGCGAATTCGTCATAGCGGGCCTACTCACTGTTCTCGGGGTCGTGGGCGGGAACGACGACCATGGGCACCGGAACGACCCGCAGCATCTTCGCTGCCGTCGAACCCAGGAAGAGCCGGTGCGGCTGGGCGAGCCGGCTCGAGCCGACCATCACCACGTCGCCGTCGCGCCACTCCAGCGTGGCCACCGCCGATTCGACGGTCGCACCGTCCGCGACGAGGGAGGCGACCGGGAAGTCGTCGGGGAGCTGGGCGCGTGCGGTGTCCAGGACGCACCGGGCATGTGCCCGCGCCGATTCGAGCACGTGCTCGTGGGACGGATGTGCGCCGCGCCCGACCCCGTGCGGATCGAACGCGACGAGCGAGACGAGCCGCAGCGGCGTGCGCATGTGCTCGCAGGCGCGCACCGCGGTCCGGAGCAGGACGTCCGCTCCGGTGCGGGTGCCCAGTGCGCACGTGACCTCGCGGATCCGGGGGGCGGCGGAGTGCCGGAATCCCCGCGGTGCCAGGGCCAGCGGCACGGGCGCGGAATGCAACAGCTCGGACGACACCGTGCCGATGGAGTGCCGGCCGAGGAGCCCGTCGCCCGCGGCACCGACGACGACGGCGCGGGCGCCGAGCCGCGCCACCTCGTCGAGCAGGCCCTGCCCGAAGGACTCGTGGAAGCTCAGGTGGGTATGTGCCCGCACGTCGTCGGGCACCGTGGCCGCCGCCTGGGCGAGCCACGCTTCGCCCGTTCCGGCGAGGACGTCCTCGTACCCGGGCTCGGTGGGTGCCCGGGAGGGCACCGGGCGATCCGGGGGCAGGACCATACAGATGTCGAGTTCGGCGCCCAGGCTGCGGGCCAGCTGGACGCCGAGCGCCAGCCCGTCCGCGCCGCTGGGGGTGGCGAGGTATCCGACAACCAGTCTCATGGGAATCCGATCCGGTAGGGAAGCCGGAGCCGGGGTGATGCCGGCTCCGGCGACGGCGCGGTGGGGCCGCGGAAGGTCAGTCGTGGGTGCTCATCACGTGCTTGATGCGGGTGTAGTCCTCGACGCTGTAGGCGGAGAGGTCCTTGCCGTAGCCGGAGTGCTTGAACCCGCCGTGCGGCATCTCCGCGACGAGCGGGATGTGGCAGTTGATCCACACCGCCCCGAAGTCCAGCGCGGCGGACAGGCGCTGGGTGCGCCCGTGGTCGCGGGTCCACACGCTCGCGGCGAGCCCGTAGCGGACGTCGTTGGCCAGGGCGACGGCCTCGTCCTCGGTGGCGAAGGACTGCACCGTCAGAATCGGGCCGAACGTCTCGTCCTGCACGATGGGGTCGTGCTGGTCCACGCCGGTGACGATCGTCGGCTCGAAGAAGAAGCCCTTCTCGCCGGCGCGCGTGCCGCCGGTGACGATCGTCGCCGAGGCGGGCAGGGCGGCGATCTTGTCGGTGACGCGCTGGAAGTGCTGGGCGTTGTTGAGCGGGCCGTAGAAGGCGTCGGGGTCGTCGGGCCGGCCCGGTCGCAGCTGCTCGGCCTGCCGCGCCAGCGCGTCGACGAGATCGTCGTGGACGGACTCGTGGACCAGTACCCGGGTGGCGGCCGTGCAGTCCTGGCCACCGTTGAAGAAGGCGGCCGCCGCGACGGCCTCGGCGGTCTTGGCCACGTCGGCGTCGTCGAACACCAGGACGGGGGCCTTGCCGCCGAGTTCGAGGTGGGCGCGCTTGAGCTGCCGGGCCGCGGAGACCGCCACCTCGATGCCGGCGCGGACCGAGCCGGTGATCGACACCAGGCCGAGTGCGGGATGTTCGACGAGGGCGGCCCCGGTGGCGGCGTTGCCGAGCACGACGTTGAAGACACCGTCGGGCAGGATGCCCTGGGTCAGGCGGGCCAGCACCAGCGTGCTGTCCGGGGTGGTGTCGCTGGGCTTGAGCACGATCGTGTTGCCGGCGGCGAGCGCGGGACCGATCTTCCACAGCGCCATCATCAGCGGGTAGTTCCACGGCGTGACCTGGCCGACCACACCGATCGGCTCGCGCCGCACGTAGGAGGTGTGGCCCTCCATGTACTCACCGGCCGCCTTGCCCTCGAGCAGGCGGGCCGCGCCGGCGAAGAAGCGCAGCTGATCCGCGCCGACCTTGACCTCCTCGTCCGCGATCATGGACTTCGGCTGGCCGGTGTTGCGGCACTCGGCCTCGACGAGTTCGTCGCAGTGCTCCTCGAGGGCGTCGGCGAGCTTCAGCAGCGCCGCCTGGCGTTCCTTGGGGGTGGTCCTGCCCCAGCTCCGGAACGCGCGCTGCGCGGCCGCCACCGCGGCGTCGACGTCGGCGGCGGTCGACACCGGGATCGAGCCCACGAGGGACTCGTCGACCGGGTCGATCAGCGGCAGGGATTCCGTGGCCGTCGAGGGCACGAACGCGCCGTCGATGTAGTTCTCGCGGATGTCGGTCATGGGGGGTCCTCTCGGAAGCCTGCCCGGCCGGGTGGGAGGGGCAGGGATCTCTGGTGATCAGTGTGGGCCGCGCCGC
>NZ_PCZU01000271.1:116827-119216 GCF_002887785.1 Rhodococcus sp. ENV425 | reverse complement strand
CCCGGCCAGGGGTCCGGCGGCGGGGTGGGAGCGCAAGCTCGGAAGCCGGCGGCGCCGCCGGAGGGGCGGCGCCGCCGCGACCGGAACGCTCACGTCGTCGTGAGCGCGTCGGGCGCCGCCACGGGCGCGCCGAAGGAGTCGTGAAAAATGGTGTAGAACAGGGTCTTCGGTGTCGAGGCGGCCGGGCCGCGAGGGTCGGTCAGTGTGCCGGGGCGCCGGCCACCGCGGCCGCGGCAGAGCGGGAGCCGAGGGCGTCGAGGATGCGCCGGGCCGTGTCCTCGCCCATGCGCACGGCTCCGTCGACGTGCTGGTAGCCCTCCGCGGCGAGGTCGGACGACGAGAAGAGGATCGGACCGACGGGGGTGAGCTGGTCCTTGCCGTAGCGGTGCAGGCCGCCGAGGTCGTAGCTCGCCGCGTAGGCTCCGCGGGTCCACTCCTCCGAGCCCCAGTCGGATTCGTAGTAGACGACCGGGCTCAGCGCCTTCTCGCCGAGGTAGCCGGCCATGGACGAGAGGATGGCGGCCTTGCGCTCCTCGGCGGGGAGTTCGAAGACGGCGTCGGCCTTCTCGTCCGCCACGAAGGCCACCAGGGTGCCGCGCGGATCCTCGAAGTTGGTGTTGTCGTAGATCTCCTGGACGAGTGCCCCGGCGCCGAAGCACGTGCCGGACAGGCCGTCCTCGCGCCAGAACGGCGTGTCGTACACGGCATGCACCTTGATGACGAGACCGAGGGACTGGTGCTGGTGCATCTGGTGCTGGCGGCGCGGCAGCGGCGGGACGTAGGAGATCCGGGAGTACAGGTTCGGCGGCACGGCCAGCACGGCGAACCGGGCATCGACGGTGACGCCGTCGGCCACCGCCCGCACGTGCCCGGGCGCGCCCGGTTCTTCGCCCTCGTACCAGTGCAGGGTCCGGACCGGGTTGCCGAGAAGGACGTCGTCGCCGAGCTTTTCGGCGAGCCGCTGCGACACCTGCTGCATGCCGCCCACGACGCGCTGGTCGAGGATGAAGTCCTCGTCCACGAGGTTGCTGAACGAGCCCGCGGAGGCCGCCATGAGGATCGCCTGCAGTGCGGAGAACGCGTGGGCCGGCTTGGTGAGCATCCCCCCCGCGATGAACAGCCCGATGTTGTTGCACGCCTCCTCGTCGTCGGAGTTGGCCCGCAACCAGTGGTGGAAGGAGACGGTGTCGAGTTCCCGCGCCCGCGGATGCGCCCACGGCTCCCGGGGGCCGATCTCGGCGGCGAGTTCGTCGAGCAGCGCGATCAGCTTGTCCATCTCGGCGCGGGTGTGCTCGGACGTGGGGAACATCTCGCCGCGGTACCGGACGGGCCGGCCCTCGGCGTCGAGGTAGATGTTCTCGCCCTCGCGGTAGCGGGAGAACGTGCGCAGGCCCAGTTCGTCGAGCAGCGCGATCAGGGCGGTCTGGTCGGGGGACACCCACTGACCGCCGATCTCGAGCATCGCTCCGTCGATCGTGTCGGTCCAGGTGCGGCCGCCGACGCGGTCGCGGGCTTCGAGGACGGCGACCCGCAGGCCCGCCTGCCGGAGGCGGTAGGCGGCGGTCAGGCCGGACGGGCCCGCCCCGACGACGACGACGTCACGCTCGATGGATTTCATGGGATTCCCCTTCGAGAAAATGAACGACATTCATATGTGTCGCATCACACTGTAACCTCATCGGGGCGCGAGGAGAAGACCTTCGCGGCAATTCGTGGCCGGAATCGTGAGGCGAAGGGGAGCGGCGTGGGAGAGGGGACGCATCGACGCGCCGGCCGGCCGTCGACGAAAGTGCTGTCTCGGCAGGCGATCACCGACGCGGCGCTCGACGTGATCGAGCAGGGCGGCTACGACGCCTTCACCGTCGCCAAGCTCGCCCGTGCCCTCGGTGTGGCCCCGTCCGCCCTGTACAACCACGTGAGCTCGAAGCAGGACGTCCTGCTGTGGGTGCAGGAGGACCTCATGACGAAGGTCGACGTGAGCGGCTTCGGCGCCGAGCCGTGGGCGGTGGCGACGCGGCGGTGGGCCCTGTCCTACCGGGACGTGTTCGCCCGGCACGCGCCGCTGGTCCCGGTGATCGCCGTGATGCCCGTCGCGGGCGCGCCCCGCACCCTGGCGGTGTACGAGGCGGTGGCGGCGGGCTTCGCGGAGGCCGGGTGGCCGATCGACACGATCGTGCCGGTCGTCGTCGCGCTGGAGTCGTTCATCTTCGGCTCCGCGCTCGACGCCAACGCACCGGCCGACATTTTCGACACCGCCGACCTCGCCGGCGACAGCCCGGCGTTCACCGCGGCGATCGACGCGTTCGCCGGATCGGGCGGCCACTACACCCCGGACGCCGGTTTCGACGCCGGACTCGACGCGATGATCGCCGGACTCGAGGCGCGCCTG
>NZ_PCZU01000271.1:112646-116769 GCF_002887785.1 Rhodococcus sp. ENV425 | reverse complement strand
CCGGCGGTGTGCCGTGATCCCGGACCGAGCCGGTATTCGATTGCCGGGGCGGGCGTCCCGCCCCGGGTCCTACAGCGCGATGTACTTGGTGTCGAGGTATTCCTCGATACCCTCGGCCGCGCCTTCGCGGCCGAATCCGGACTCCTTGACGCCGCCGAACGGGGCGGCGACGTCGGAGATGATGCCGCGGTTGACACCGACCATGCCGGTCTTCAGCGCGGACGCCACGCGCATCGCGCGGTCGAGGTCGCGGGTGTAGAAGTACGCGGCCAGGCCGTATTCGGTGGCGTTGGCGGCGGCGATCGCCTCGTCCTCGGTGTCGAAGACGGTGATCGCCGCGACCGGACCGAAGATCTCCTCGCGCAGCAGCCGCGCGTCGGCCGGGACCTCGTCGAGCACGGTCGGCGGGTAGAACGTGCCGGGTCCGGCGGGGATCTGCCCGCCGGTGCGGACCCGGGCGCCGCGCTCGACGGCGTCGCGCACCAGTGCCTCGACCGTGGCGCGCTGCCGGGCGGTGATCAGCGGGCCGAGGTCGGTGCCGTCGTCGAGGCCGTGGCCGGTGCGCAGCGCCGCGATGCGGGCGGTGAGCTTGTCGGTGAACTCGCGGGCGACGCTGCGGGCGACGTGGAAGCGGTTGGCGGCGGTGCAGGCCTCGCCGCCGTTGCGCATCTTCGCGGCCATCGCGCCGTCCACGGCGGCGTCGACGTCGGCGTCGTCGAACACCAGGAACGGGGCGTTGCCGCCGAGTTCCATCGAGGTGCGCAGCAGCCGGTCGGCGGACTGGCGGACCAGCAGCTTACCGACGCCGGTGGAGCCGGTGAAGGTGATCTTGCGCAGCCGCGCGTCGGTGAGCAGCGGCCCGGTCAGCGCCGCGGCGTCGGTGGCGGGCAGGATCGACAGCACCCCGGCCGGCAGGCCGGCGTCGGCGAAGACCTGCCCGAGCAGCAGCATCGTCAGCGGGGTCTCGGCGGCCGGCTTGACCAGGATCGGGCAGCCCGCGGCCAGGGCCGGGCCGATCTTGCGGGTGGCCATCGCCAGCGGGAAGTTCCACGGGGTGATCGCCAGGACCGGCCCGACCGGTTCCTTGGTGACGAGGATGCGCCCGCTGCCGGCCGGGGCGGTGGCGGTGCGGCCGCCGATGCGCACGGCCTCCTCGGCGAACCAGCGCAGGAACTCGGCGCCGTAGTTCACCTCGCCGCGCGCCTCGGCGACGGTCTTGCCCATCTCGAGGGTGATGACGCGGGCGAAGTCGTCGGCGCGGGCGTGGACGAGTTCGAAGGCGGTGCGCAGGATCTCGCCGCGCACCCGGGGCGCGGTCGCGGCCCACTCGGCCTGCGCGGCGACGGCGAGGTCGAGGGCGCGCAGCCCGTCGTCGGCGGAGGCGTCGGCGACGTCGGCGAGCACCGCGCCGGTGGCGGGGTCCTCGACGGGGAACGTCGCGCCGGTGGACGAGTCGGTGAGCTTGCCGCCCAGCCAGAGCCGGGTCGGGACGCCCGCGGGGAGGGTGTGGGTCATCGGGTGGCTCCTGCCAGGGTCGGGCGCACGCCCGCGACATCGCGGACGGCGGCAGCGAGGACGTCGAGGCCGTCGGTGAGCAGCTCGTCGGAGATCACCAGCGGCGGCAGCAGGCGGACGACGTTGCCGTAGGTGCCGCAGGTGAGCACGATGACACCCTGCTCGAGCGCCTTCGCGGCGATCGCCTTGGTGGCCTCCGGATTCGGCTGGCGCGTGCCGGGCTGCACGAACTCGACGGCGAGCATCGCGCCGCGGCCGCGGACCTCGCCGACGATGTCGACGTCCGCGGCGAGCGCCCGCAGCCGCTCGGTGGCGATCTGCTCGATGCGCCGGGCGCGGCCGCACAGGTCCAGCTGCTCGATCCGGTCCAGCGTGGCCAGCGCCGCGGCGCACGCGACGGGGTTGCCGCCGTAGGTGCCGCCGAGGCCGCCGCCGTGGACGGCGTCGATCAGCTCGGCGCGGCCGGTCACCGCGGCGAGCGGCATGCCGCCGGCGATGCCCTTGGCGAGGGTCATCAGGTCCGGCACGACGTTCTCGTCGTTGCTGGCGAACCAGTCGCCCGTGCGCGCGAAGCCGGTCTGCACCTCGTCGGCGACGAAGACGATGCCGTTGGCCTTCGCCCAGTCGACGAGGGTCGGCAGGAAACCCTTGGCCGGCACGATGAATCCGCCCTCGCCCTGGATGGGCTCGAGCACGATCGCGGCGACGTTGTGCGCACCGATCTGCTTGTCGATCTGCACGATCGCGCGATGGGCGGCCTGCTCACCGGTGACCTCGGTGCCGTCGTAGTTGCGGCCCTCGCGGAACGGGTACGACGCCGGCACGCGGTGGATGTCCGGGGCGAACGGGCCGAAGCCCTCCTTGTAGGGCTGGTTCTTCGCGGTCAGCGCCATCGTCAGGTTGGTGCGGCCGTGGTAGGCGTGGTCGAAGACCCCCACGGCGCTGCGACCGGTCGCGACCCGGGCGATCTTGACCGCGTTCTCCACCGCCTCCGCGCCGCTGTTGAACAGCACCGTGCGCTTGGCGTGGTCGCCGGGGGTCAGGGCCGCGAGCTTCTCGGCGACGGCGATGTAGCCCTCGTAGGGAGTGACCATGAAGCAGGTGTGCGTGAAGTGCGCGACCTGCTCCTGCACCGCCGCCACGACCGCCGGGTCCGAGGCGCCGACACTGGTGACCGCGATGCCGGAACCGAGGTCGATCAGGGCGTTGCCGTCGACGTCGACGACGATGCCGCCGTCGACGTCGGCGGCGTAGACCGGCACGGAGGAGGCCACCCCCGCCCCGACGGCCGTGCGGCGACGCTCGGTCAGTGCCGCCGAGCGCGGGCCGGGCAGCGCGGTGACCAGGCGACGCTGCTGCGGAAGGCGGTATTCGATGCTCGTCATGGGGGACTTCCTCGGGCTCGGCGGCGTAGAGACGATTCGAGTATGGGAGCGTCCGCGGACCCGAGACAGGGCCGATTCGTACAACCCGGTGAATCGCACCGCGCCATTTCGTCGAGCGGCCTTACGATGGCCCCATGAGCGTCGGCATCGCCTGGCTGCTGCGGCAACCGGGACTGGGATTGACTCTGCGCGGCGGCCGGACCGGGAAGGAGCGGCCGATCGGGTTCGTCCAGCCCACCGAACTGCTGGACCCGCGGCCCTGGCTCTCCGGCGGGGAACTCGTCCTCACCACCGGCCTGGGACTGCAGCCGGAGGAGGGCGGTGACTACGTGCGCCGCCTCGCGGAGGCAGGCGTCGCCGCCCTGGGGTTCGGCACCGGGCTGTCGCACGAGCGGATCCCGCAGTCGGTGCTCGAGGCGGCCGACGCGGTGGGGCTGGCGCTGCTCGAGGTGCCGTACACGACGCCGTTCGCCGCCGTCAGCCGTGCCGTCACCGCCCGGCTCGCCGAACAGCAGTACGAGCTGGTGCGGCGCGCCGCCGACACCCAGGTGCGCATCACCCGCGCCGCGCTGCGCGGCGGCGTGGCCGCGATCGTGCGGGAACTGGCCGTCGCCACCAGCGCCGCCGTCGCCTACCTCGACGAGCGCAGCGGGGAGGTGGTCGCCCACCCCGAGGCCGCGGCGGAGCTGGCAGAGCAGATCTCGGAGCTGCGCCGGGACGGTGCCGGCTCGGTCACCACGAGCCGGCCCGGCCGGACGCTGACGGTGCAACCGGTCACGCACGCCGGCCTCGTCAGCGGACACCTGGCCGTGCAGGCCGACCGCCCGCTCGAGAACGTCGAGCTCGTCCTGATCGGCCACGCCGTCTCCCTCGTCACCCTCGAGCTGGACAAGCCGCGGCGGCTGCGCGCGGAGCGGAATGCGCTGGGCGCGAAGGCATTCGGCCTGCTCGTCGACGACGTCCTCGACTCCGGCGACGCCTTGGAGTATCTCGCCGACGCGGTCGGCGCCCGCAACCGCATCCGGATCCTGCGTCTGCACACCCCGGCCGCGGCCGACGTGCGGCGCGTGCTGGACACCGGTCTCGGCGCCCGGCAGCGCCCGCTGTACGCGCGCAGCGGCGACGAGGCGCTCACCGTGCTGCTGCGCGGTGAGGACACGCTGTCCGACGTGGCGGCGCTACTGGCGGACCTCGCCCCGTCGCAGGCGCGCACCCTCCGCGCC
>NZ_PCZU01000271.1:76808-112597 GCF_002887785.1 Rhodococcus sp. ENV425 | reverse complement strand
CCGGCTCGCCGACACCCGCCGCGCCGTCGAGCAGGCCGAACACGCCGTGGCCGCGGCGGACGCGGCCCACCGCCTCGTCGAGTTCGACGCCACGCACGGAACCGCCCTGCTCGCCTCCCCGGCGGTGCGGGCCGTACTCGAATCCGTGGCTGCGTCCACTGTTTCCGCTCTCGCCGACTACGACCGCGGCCGGGGGACCAGGCTCGTCGCGTCGTTGCGGGCGTTCCTCGAGGCGAACGGGCAGTGGGAGGCGGCGGCCGCGGCTCTGGAGGTGCACCGGCACACCCTGCGCAGCCGGATCGCCAAGGCGGAGCAGGTGCTCGGCGTCGACCTCGGCGACGCCCGCGTCCGGGCCGAGCTGCTGCTCGCCCTGCTGATCGGGGAACCGGCGCCCTAGGTAGCTGGAAACGGCGTAGTGCTGCAGTCGTAGTCGGCCCTTCACGCTGCGGGCGAGTTCGTCCAGCCGGCCGGAATGCCGTCGGAACCGGCGCGGCACCCTTCCCGGGGAGAGCCCGAGTGGTCTTCGCGGGGCGACTTCGGCCGGGAACAGGAAAGTATGGTTGAGTGTTCAACTATATGATTGAGTAATCAACTATATGACGAGCGTCGCGCCCTTCCGCTGGGAGGGGCGTGACCGAAACCGACCGTACGGAGGATCATGGCTAGCAGTTCGACCGAGCACAGCGGCTCCATCGGGACCGTGTCCCAGAAGGGCATCCCCGACGAGGTGGACGTGGCGATCGTCGGGTCCGGCGGCGCAGGCCTGATGGCGGCGCTCACCGCCGCCAAGGAGGGGGCACGAGTCCTCGTGGTCGAGTCCCGGGAGATCGTCGGGGGCGCCACCGGGATCTCGGCGGGTGCCGCCTGGATCCCCAATCACGGCTTCTCGACCAAGGACCTGAAAGTGCACGACGACCTGGACCAGGCGCGACGGTACATCTACGGCCAAGGTCGCGACCGGATCCTCGACCACGACCTGGTGGAGAAGTTCCTGGAGACCGGACCGCACGTCGCCCGGTTCATCGAAGAGCACACCTCCTTCGGGTGGATCCCGACGATCTGGCCGGACTACCGCTCCGACATCGACGGCGCGTCCGTCGGTCGGGCACTGTTCCCCGGCCCGTACTCCCCGGAGGGACTCGGGGAGAACGCGAAGTACGTGCGACCGGCCCTGACCACGGGCATGGCCAAGAACCCGCTCCCGTTCTGGTTGCTGGGCGGGATCGGCATCGACGACGTCTGGCTCGCCGGACCGGCCTTGATCGGAGCGCTGCTCGAGGCGGGCCTGCGCAACGGCGTCGACGTTCGCGTCGAGACGCCCGCGACCCGGCTTGTCACCGACGAGTCGGGGGTGCGGGGGATCGTCGTGCGCGCCGCCGGCGCCGAGCACACGGTGCGTGCCACCCGGGGGGTCCTGCTGGCCAGCGGCGGGTTCGAGAGCTCGACCGAGATCACCACGACCTACCTCGACGCGCCCTTCGGCGTGCAGGTCTCCCCCCAGGGCCACGACGGCATCGCGGTGCAGCTGGCGCAGGAGGTGGGCGCTGATCTGACCGGCATGGAGGACGCCTGGTGGATGCCCGGCGTGCAGCTGCCCGGTGAAGAGCTGGAGGGCCGCCCGCTCAGTCGTGTGTTCCTGGGCGAGCGAGCGCTGCCGCACAGCATCATGGTCAACAGCAAGGGTGAGCGCTTCGCGAACGAGGCCCTGGCCTACGACCAGTTCGGGCAGATCATGCGCGAGGTCGACCCGGAGACGGGCACCATGCCCAATGCCACGGCCTGGCTGATCTTCGACCACAACTACTGGACGAAGTTCGGGATCTTCGGCGTCACGCCGGGCGCAGAGGTGCCCGACTACCTCCACCGCGCCGACACCCTGTCGGAGCTGGCGAACAGGATCGGGGTCGACGAGGTGGGGCTGCTCCGCACAGTCGACCGGTTCAACCCCGAGGCCGCCCGAGCTCGCGACCCGCAGTTCCACCGCGGGGAGACCTTGTTCGACCGCTACTTCGGCGCCTACTATCCCCGGCTGGGCAAGAACTCGCCCGACGCGCGGTTCCCCGCCGCCACCGCAAAGGCGCGGATGCGCATCGCCGCGGCGATCGGTCCGATCGTGAGCAAGCTCGCCGGACGGGTGGCGAAGAGGAACGACCCCGAACGCGTGCGTTCCCTCGTGGTCGGACCCCTGGCGAAGATCATCCGACCCATGCTGAAGAGCCCGAAGTCGAGCGTGCTGGGACCGGTCGACACCGCGCCCTACTACGCGCTCGAGGTCCAGGCCAGCGCGCTCGGCACCGTGGGCGGCCCGAAGACCGACGCACTCGGACGCGCGCTGAACACCGAAGGCAAGGTCATTCCCGGCCTGTACGCCGCCGGCAACGCAGGAGGCGCACCCACGAAGGGCTTCTACGGAGGCGCCGGGGGGACGATCTCGCTCGGGCTGGTGTTCGGTTACCTCGCGGGACGGGAAGCAGCCAAGCGGCAGGACGACGCGTAAGCATCTCGTCGGTGCCCTCGACCGTCGGCACGGCGGTCGAGGGCACCCTCGCGAGCACCGGCCTTCGCCGCAGGTGACCGAGCGCGAAGACAACGCATCGACCACGCCATAGCACCATGCCGCACACAGGGTCCCGTCCCTGCGAGGCACGCGCTCAACGGTCGAGCAGGCGCAGTTCCCCGGCGATCACGGCCAGCCGTGCGGTGTCCACCGCGTCCTCGCCGCGGAGCCGGTCGAGGAGTCGCACGAGACGGTGCGTGCGACCGGTCGGGTCCGCGGCACTCCCGTCGAGTGCGGTGACGACGAGCGTGTCGAGGCGGTCGGAGATCTCGTCGCGCAGGGCCGCCGCACCCATGGCCTCCCAGTAGGAGCCGCGGACGCGGGTGGCGAAACCTTCGAGCAGCCAACGGATGTGAAGGCTGTCGATCAGTGCGTCCCGGGCCGCGGCGACACGGGCGGGGTCGGTGCCCAGGCGCAGCGCCACCGCGGCGTTCGCGAACGCGCCACGGCAGTCCTCGGCCGACGGCCGGTCGCCCAGTGCGGCGGCGACGGGCGCGGCGAAGAGCGCCACGAGAGCCTCCGGTGTGTCCGCGTCGTCGCACGCACCCGCGAGCACGTCGCGGAGCGTCCGGCGGGCGGTGTGGCGCAGCAACCACGCCATCTCGGCCTCGACGACGCGCGCGAGCGCGCTCAGCTCCGCCAGCGTGCTGCGGGCATCGGAGCCCGCCGCGAGGATCCGGGTTCGGATGTCCTCGGTGTGCAGCACGCGGCTGACCACCACGTAAGCGCGCGCCGAGTCCGCGGTGGCGGCGCCGAACCGTTCCTCGAACCGGTACAGGGCTCCCGGGCCGAGACGGTTGACGAGCTCGTCCGCGAGCGACGCGACGACGATCTCCCGGCGCAGCGGATGCTCGGCCACGCCGCTTCCGGCGCGGGCCAGGATCTCGGCGGGGAAGTAGTTCTCGGCCCACGGGGTGCAGGCCGGGGAGTCCGGCAGCGACGACGCGGCCAGCTCGCTCGCGACGACGTTCTTCGACTGCGCCAGCAGCACAGCGAGTTCCGGTCGCAGCAGGCCCGTTCCCGCCCGGCTCCGCTCCCGGATCTCCGCCGTCGGGGGCAGGCCGTCGCCGTCGCGGGCGATCCGGCCGGCCCGCACCAGATCCTCGATCAGCCGCTCGTGCTGGGTGAGCAGCGCCGGGGCGTCGTGCTCGCTGCAACCCAGGGCGAGCACCTGATCCCGGGACGCCGTTAGCACGGCCTCGGCCACGTCGTCGGTCACCGCGGCGAGCAGCGTCTCCCGCTGTCCGGGCGCCAGCGTTCCGGCCGCGACCGCGCGATCGACTGCGATCTTGATGTTGACCTCCCGGTCGGAGGTGGCGACGCCGGCGGCGTTGTCGATGAAGTCGCCGTCGCAGCGGCCGCCGTGGCGCGCGTACTCGACACGTGCGGCGCGGGTGAAGCCGAGATTGCCGCCTTCGCCGACGATGCGCGCACGCACCTCGCAGGCGTCGACCCGGACCCGGTCGTTGGCGGGATCGGCGGCGTCGCCGTGCGTCTCGCCGGAGGCCTTCACGTACGTGCCGACGCCGCCGTTCCACAGCAGGTCCACGGGCGCGCGGAGCACGGCCTTGATCAGTTCGTCGGGCGTCTGGGTCTCGGCGTCGATCCCGAGGGCCGCGCGGGCGGCCGCGGACAGCGGCACGGCCTTGGCGGTGCGCGGCCACACGCCGCCACCCGCGGAGATCGCCGCGGGGTCGTAGTCGGCCCAGGACGAGCGCGGCAGCGCGAACAGACGCGCGCGCTCGCGGTGGGAGGCGTCGGGATCCGGGTCGGGGTCGAGGAAGATGTGCCGGTGGTCGAAGGCCGCGACGAGGCGGATGCGGTCGCTGAGCAGCATGCCGTTGCCGAAGACGTCACCCGACATGTCGCCGATGCCCGCGACGGTGAAGGTCTGCGTGTCGACGTCGTGTCCGAGTTCGGCGAAGCGGTGCCGCACGGCCACCCATGCGCCGCGGGCGGTGATGCCCATCGCCTTGTGGTCTTAGCCGGCCGAGCCGCCCGAGGCGAAGGCGTCGCCGAGCCAGTAACCGTATTCGGCGGCAACGGCGTTCGCCGTGTCGGACATGCGGGCGGTGCCCTTGTCGGCGGCGACCACCAGGTAGGCGTCCGCGCCGTCGTAGGCGACGGTGTCGGCCGGGGTGGTCGGCGCTCCGTCGACGACGTTGTCGACGACGTCGAGCAGGCCGCGGATGAAAGTGGTGTATGCGGTGGTGAGGTCCGCGGTGGATCCGGGGCGGATCACGAAGGCGCCCTTGGCGCCGCCCGGGACGATGGGTGCGTTCTTGACGGCCTGGGTCGCCATCAGTCCGAGGACCTCGGTGCGGTAGTCCTCCGGGCGTTCGGAGAACCGCAGCCCGCCCCGCGCGACGAGCTCGGCCCGCACGTGCACGCCCTCGACGTCGCGGGAGTGGACGTAGATCTCCCGCAGCGGCACGATCGCCCCGCCGACGGTCAGCGCGGACGGATCGAGCTTGAACGACGCGTACGGTTTGGTGCCCCCGCTCTGGAACCAGTTGGTACGCAGGGTCGCGTCGACGAACGAGCGCAGCCCTCGCAGGGTCCGGTCGAGGTCGAAGGTCGCGGCGCGGTCGATGTGGCCGGCCACCGCCGAGGCCGCGGCGGCGACGGCGGCTTCCCGGTCGGGCAGCCCGGGGCGGAACCGGGCGTCGAACAGTGCGGCGAGGGCCGCGGCGTAGCCGGGGGTGGCCGTCAGGCAGCCGAGCATGTACGTCGGCGACAGGCCGATGCCGGCCTGCGCCAGGAACCGGACGGCTGCCCGGATCAGGTCGACCCACCGCCACGAGATGCCCTCCTGCAGAACGAGTATCGAGAAGTCGTCGATGTCGGTGCGGCCTTCGGCGCCCGCGACGAACGCGTCCGCGATCAGGTCGAGCACCCCGGCATCCGGAGCGGCGGTTCCGGACGGCGCGATCGTGAAGTGGTGCGCCCCCGGCTCGTCCAGCGGCCGGTGGTCGCTCACGTGAAGACCGAAGCGCCGCAGGACGTCGACGACGTCGGTGAGGGTGAACCGGTGGTTCGGCCACGAGGCGAGGCAGCCGAGCGGACTGCCGTCGGCGGAGTCGAGGAAACGTAGCGTCGTCGTGTGCTGGGACAGGGAGGGGGCGCTCACGTGGGGTCCTTTCCGGGGCTGCGGCGATGGGGCGAGTCTGCCGCCTCTGCCTCCGGTAAGGCAGGGCCGAAGTGGAGCGGTCGGAGCGCCGCGAATCGCCGATTCGGAGTGGAGGCTGATCCGCTCGAGGCTGCGGGTGACCTGTGTATATCCGTCGGCGTCGGTGAACTGTACGCCGCGCCGGTGGGCGAGGGCCGGGCCGAGAAGATCTCTGCGGGGAGCTTCTCGGCCCGGGGCCTTTCTCACCGGTTCATGGATTGGACCGGTTTGCCGTCGTACGCGGCTTCACGAGGGTCAGGGCTCCTGGTGACGCGAGTCGTTCGGCTTCGTGGCCGACGGACGCCATCGGCGTAGCCCGGTGCCGGACTCGTAGGCCTGTGACGTGGGACAGGTGACGAGTTCGATGGTGCTACCCCAGGGCGTTCGGGCGTACAGATAATGGTTTCCCCGTCCCGCGTCGCCGCCGGGCAGCTCTGTCGGCGGGCTCATCAGCTGACCTCCTTCAGGATTACTTGGCGGGAGTCGCCGGCGTCGCCGCGGGTTCGTGCAATCGCCGAGCGGAGGAGATCGAGCGCCATGCGCCGGCGGTGTGCGCTCCGTCGGCGTCGAGGTGCCGCATCGACACGTCCGGCCATGCGGTCAACAGTTTCGGATTCGGAGAGTCCGGAAGTGTCCGCATGAGAGCCGAGTCGAGGTCGGGCACTGCGTCGGTCAACAGGTGGCGTGGAACGGAGAGGAGTGTTCTTGATCCAGGTCCCGGCACTGAGGCACTCGGCGGGGCCTACGCCGTCCCACAGGGCAGCGGTGCCGGAAGCGTTTTCGGCGCCCCGACTGCACTGTTCCAGGACCTCCGTTCCAGGGCGGACGATGAGGACCGCGACGTACTCACCTGGGGTGCGACGAAGTTCGGCGGCGCGTCGGTATCCGCTCATCGAGCCGACGCTGCATCCGACCACCAGTGGTCGCCATCGTCCGATGATGTCCGGCCGGGTGTTGACACTCCGAGTGTTGTGGAACACAATCTGAGCGCAGTTGACATGACTGTCACGTCATACTGCATGTCCGACGCGTTTCACTGTCCAGAGGAGATATCGATGACCGCCGCCGTTCCTGACATGCGTGAACTCGGACGAAAGGTACGGAATTGGGGGCGGTGGGGCGCCGACGACGAGCGCGGCACGACCAACCTCATCACCCCCGAGCGGGTCAGGGGCGCGGCACGGCTGATCCGAACCGGACAGATCTTCGAACTGGGCATCCCGCTCGACGGCAACGGTCCGCAGCCGGGCGGAAGCCGGATCAACCCGATCCGTCTGATGTCCGAGAACGGGCAGGAGCAGGTGTTGCCGGGCGGTTTCAAGTGGGCCGACGACTACGTCTTCATGCCGCTGCAAGCCGGGTCGCAGTACGACTCCCTCGCGCACGTCCACTACGACGAGCAGCTGTACAACGGGCATCCCGGCGACGGCGTCACCGTCAAGGGCGCCGACAAGTGCGGCATCCACACCCAGGCCAAGGGCATCGCGGGCCGCGGCGTGCTCCTCGACGTCGCCCGGCATCGGGGTCTCCCATGGCTCGAGTCGGGAACCGCGATCACACCCGAGGAACTCGATGCCGTCGTGGAAGCGCAGGGCGTCGAGGTCGGGCCGGGCGACATCCTCCTGATCCGAACCGGTTGGCACGCCAAGTTTCTCGCGGAGTCCGATTCGGCCGCGTACATGGCGGGAGAGCCGGGGCTGAGCCTGTCGTGCGCACAGTGGCTGCGCGACCGGGACGTGGCGGTCGTAGGTGCCGACAACTGGGCCGTCGAGGTGATACCCGGGGAGAACCCGGGCGCCCTCTTCGAACTGCACATGGTGCTGATCCGAGACATGGGCATGACGCTCGCCGAGATGCTCGACTTCGAAGAACTCTCGAAGGCATGCGCCGCCGACGGCATCTACGACTTCTTCTACACGGGGCCGCCGTTGCAGTTCACCCGGGCAGTCGGTTCCCCGATCAACCCTCTCGCCATCCGTTGACACGACCGGCAGCCGGAATCCTCCCGCTCGGCCGAACCGACCCGATACCGCCCATTTCATCACGCCAAGGAGAACCGAATGCTGCTCAGCGACATCGTCGAGTACAGCGCACGCAAGCATCCCGATCGAATCGCCCTGCGCTTCGAAGACGAGACGGTCGGCTACGGCCAGCTGCGCGACCGCAGCCGCCGCCTCGCGAACGCACTCCTCGGCGTCGCGGACCCCGGCGACCGCGTCGCGATCCTCTCCACGAACCGCACCGAGTACTTCGACTGCTACTACGGCGTGCCCATGGCGGGCATGGCGTTGACGATCCTGAACTTCCGGCTGCATCCCGAGCAGATCGCGGCGCTCGTCGAGCACTCGGGCGCCGCGGTCCTCGTAGTCTCCGAGGACTTCGCCGAGATGGTCGCGAGTATCCGCGACCGGATCACGTCGGTGCATACCGCCGTCGTGATCGGCGACGCCGACGCCGATGCGGCGTTCTTGTCATGGGACGCGTTCGTCGCCGGCGCGCCCGCGACGGAACCGAAGGTGCGTCCGCGTCCTGACGACATCGCATGGATCGTCTACACCAGCGGCACGACCGGGGTGCCGAAGGGTGTGATGCTCAGCCACCGCAACCTCCTCACCGGCATAACCTCCTCGGCCCTCCAGTGGGCGCTGCCGGAGGACACCGTCTTCCTGTTCTGCTTCCCGCTCTGCCACGTCGGCGGTTACGTGACGCTCCTGAACCACCTGATGGGTGCCACGGTCGGGATCATCCGCGCCTACGACAATGCCACCTTCCTCCGGCTGGTCCAGCAGTGGAAGGTCACCCAGACCGGCCTGGCGCCCACGATGATCAACTTCCTGCTGCAGGATCCGGCGCTCGACGCGCACGACCTCGGCACGCTGGAGGCGATCGGGTACGGTTCGTCGGCGATTCCCGCTCCCGTACTGCGGGAGGGACTCGACCGCCTCGGTTGTGACTTCTATCAGGGTATGGGCATGACCGAGCTGGCCGGAAATGTGCTGCACCTCGACCAGCAGGCGCATCGGCGCGCCGCGAACGGGGAGTCCAACCTCCTTGCGGCAGCCGGAAAGCCGATGCGTTTGGCGGATATTCGAATCGTGGACGACGAGCTTCGGGACGTTCCGGTCGGAGAGATCGGCGAAATGGTCGTCCGTGGCGACCAGGTGATGGCCGGCTACTGGAACGACACCGACACGACGGACGCCGCGTTCACCGACGGCTGGTTCCACACCGGTGATCTGGTGCGACGGGACGCCGAAGGATTCGTCTACATCGTGGACCGCAAGAAGGACCTGATCATCAGTGGTGGCGAGAACATCGCTTCTCTCACGGTGGAACAGGCCCTGTACAGTCATCCGGCGGTGGCCGAGGCGGCCGCGATCGGCGTCAAGGACGAGACGTGGGGCGAAATCGTCTGCGCCATTGTTGCTCTGCGCTCCGGCTCCACCGCTACCGCGGACGAGATCATCGCGACGTGCCGAGAGCACCTCGGCGGATTCCAGGTGCCGAGGCGCGTCGAATTCGTCGACGCCCTCCCGAAGAACGTCAGCGGCAAGATCCTCAAGCGCGATCTTCGCGAGCGCTTCGCCACCCGAACACTCGTCTAGCACAAGCCTCCCAGTCCGGCCCGCCGCCCCGAGCCACACTTCTGTCCTGCCCTGCGCACCTCTCGACACACGGAGCGACCATGAAACGTACTCTTGCCGTGGGCCTTACTGCCCTGTGCACCACCGCCGCCCTGGCAGCCTGTTCCGGCCGGGACACCGCCACTTCGGCGGGTGACTGCGATCCCGGAATCACCGACACCGAGATCCGCTTCGGAACAAGCCTCATGCAGTCCGTCGCGGGACCTCAAGCGGTCGCCGCAACCGCGCTGTTCGACGAGATCAACGCCGCGGGCGGGGTCACCATGGGTGACGGGAAGACCCGCAAGATCGAGTACATCGCGATGGACGACGGATACGACCCTGCACGCACCGTCGGCAACGTCCGCTCACTGGTCGAACAGGAACAGGTCTTCGCGATCCAGAATCTGATCGGCACCGCCTCGACGCTCGCCGTCGTGGACTACCTGACGCAGAAGAACGTTCCGCTCGTGTTCCCGATGACCGGCACCGACGAACTGCTGGCCACGCACGAGCAGCGCCCTGTCGTGGCCGGAGCGGTGAACCCGCAGACACGATGGGAGGTCTCGGAGCGTGCCGAGATCATCCTGCGCGACCATCCACAGGCGAAGATCGCGGTGCTGTACCCGAACGACAGCCTCGGCAACGGAAGCCTCGACGCCCTGAAGTCCGCACTCGACGGCAGCGGTACCGCGGTCGTCGCACAGCAGGCCTACGAGCAGACGACGCCGTCCGTCGACTCGCAGGTGGTCAACCTCGCGAACTCCGGCGCCGACGTCTTCGTCAACTTTGCGACGGCGAGCTTCGTGACCCAGTCGCTGAAGAAGGCGCACGAACTCGGATGGAAACCCGACACCTACATCTACTCGGGCGCCACCGACACCAACTTCGTCCTCGCCCCCGCCGGTCCGGACGCCGCCGAGGGCGTCCACTCCTTCTACTGGATCTACGACGTCAGCAGCACCGATCACGACGCCAAGCCCGGTGTGCAGAAATGGCGGGAATTCGCCGAACGCAACTCCGGGAAGATCAAGACCACCGACACCATCGCGGCGACCGGCTACAACTCCGCCCAGCTGCTGGTGACCGCCCTGAAGCAGATGGACGGCTGCACGCGGGCCGACCTGCTCGACGCGGTGCAGAACATGCGGGGTGTGACCACCGACCTCGCGATCGAGGGAATCACCTTCGACACCACGCCGGACTATCCCTACGCGATCACCTCGATGGCGCCGATGACGTTCCGCGACGGCAGGTGGCACTACGACGCTGCGGTCACCCGCAGCACCGAGCGATGACGTCCGTACCGGACGCCGGCGACGACGGCGCGGTTCCCGCCCTGGTCGTGGAGGAGGTCCGGCTCCGGTTCGGCGGCGTCGTCGCGCTCGACGGTCCCTCGTTCACGATCGAGCCCGGTCACATCGTCGGGTTGATCGGTCCGAACGGGGCGGGAAAGACGACACTGTTCAACTGCATCAGCAGGCTGTACCAGCCGGAATCGGGACGAATCGCCTTCGGGGACAAGGATCTGCTGTCGCTGTCGGCGGACGGGGTCGCGGATGTCGGTATCGCCCGAACGTTCCAGAACATCGGGTTGTTCCCCACGATGTCGGTTGTGGACAACGTGCTGACCGGTGCGTACTCGCGTACCCGGACCGGGTTTCTCGGGGCCGCGCTGGGTCTGCCGATGACCGGACGTGAAGAGCGACGCGAGCGCGACGAGGCATGGGCACTGCTCGAGTCGATGAACCTCGCCCGGGTCGGTCGCGAACCGGCGGGCACCCTTCCGTACGGGACGCTGAAACGGATCGAACTCGCGCGGGCGCTGATGCAGCGTCCGAAGTTGCTGATGCTGGACGAACCCGCGAACGGGCTCATCCACGAGGAGGTGCTCGAACTCGCCGAGACCGTCCGGCAACTGCGTGACGAACGAGGATTCTCGGTGCTGCTGGTCGAGCACCACATGGCGATGGTGATGTCGATCTCGGACCGCGTCGTCGTGCTGAACTTCGGGCAGAAGATCACGGAGGGGCTTCCGGCCGACGTGGCCGCGCACCCCGAGGTCGTCGAGGCGTACCTGGGGGGTGCGGCGTGAGCCTGCTGAGCGTCGAGGGGCTTTTCGCCTGGTACGGAAGTGCAGAAGTTCTGCACGGCATCGAATTTCAAGCCGAGAAGGGCGCGGTGACGGTGGTGCTCGGCGCGAACGGTGCCGGCAAGACCACCATCCTGCGGGCGCTGTGCGGCATGGTCCGCACTCGTGGCCGGATCGAATTCGACGGCCGGGACATCGCAGGCATGCGCACCGACAGGATCGCGCGTCTCGGGATCGCGCACGTTCCGCAGGGCCGCGGCACCTTCGGCGACCTGACGGTCGAGGAGAACCTCCGCATCGGAGGGTACGCGGCCGCCGTCGCCGACACCGACCGGGCGATCGAGCAGTGGTACGACTTCTTCCCCCGGCTGCGGGAGCGGCGTCGGCAGCAGGCCGGCGGACTCAGTGGCGGCGAGCAGCAGATGCTCGCCATCGCCCGGGCCCTCGTCGCCGCACCACGGCTGCTGCTGCTCGACGAGCCGTCCCTCGGCCTGGCCCCCCGCATCACCCAGGAGGTGTTCCGTGCGCTGAGCCGCATCAATGCGGAGATGGGGACGACAGTTCTCGTCGTCGAGCAGAACGCGCACCTGGCCCTCGACATCGGGTCGTCCGCGGTGCTCGTCGACGCCGGTCGCGTCGTCGCCCAGCGTCCCGCCGCCGGTCTCGCACACGACGAGTCGGTGCGACGCGCCTACCTCGGCTACTGAGCACAGGAGTGAGTCATGCACGTCTTTCTTCAACAATTGGTGGACGGGCTCACGTGGGGCGCACTGTACGGTGCGTTCGCATTGAGCATCGTCCTCGTCTACCGGGCCTCCGGGATCGTGAACTTCGCGCAGGGGGAGATGGCGATGTTCGCGGCGTTCTTCGCGTGGCAGTTCCACCAGTGGGGTGCGCCGCTGTATGTCGCGATCCTCGGGGCGATGGCGGTAGCGTTCCTCATGGGCGCCGTCACCGAGCGGGTGCTGATCCGGCCGCTGGCGGGCTCGCCGAACCACATGCCGCTCGTCATCATCACTCTCGGACTGATGCTGGTCCTCAACAGCGCGGCCGGCTGGATCTGGGGTGTGCAGAGCAGGGAATTTCCGTCGACGGTGTCCGGACCGGTGGTGACGCTGGGGACGGTGGCAGTCTCGCGGCAGTCCCTCGTGATCGTCGGCGCGGTCGTGGTTGTCGCGGCGCTGCTGTTCCTCCTGTTCCAGCGTACCCGTGTCGGCCTCGCGATGCGGGCGGCCGCCGGAAATCCGGATTCCGCTGAGCTGGTGGGTATTCCGGTAGGTCGCATGCTGATGATCGGCTGGGGATTGGCGGCGGCGATCGGCGCGCTCGCGGCGTCGCTCGCGGCCCCGCAATTGTTCCTCCAGCCGAACATGCTCGTCGCGTCGCTGATCTACGCATTCGCTGCCGCCGTTCTCGGCGGATTGGACAGTCCGGTCGGCGCCCTCGTCGGCGGATTGTGCGTCGGTGTCGCGGAGAACCTCGCCGGTACGTACATCGAGTGGATCGGCCACGACTTCAAGCAAGCCGTGGCACTGGTCCTCATCCTGGGGGTGTTGCTCTTCAGGCCGGAAGGTCTCTTCGGTGCGCGGAAGGTGGCGCGGGTATGAAAGTCCTCGATATGCTCCGCCGCCCCCGCGCCGAACTCGACGCACCGGTGTGGCTCCGCCGTACCACCGTTGCGGTGGTGCTCGTCCTCGCCGCGGTCGCACCGCTCGTCTCGGCGCCGTACGTCAACTTCGACCGTTCCATGGTTCTCGTGTACGTCGTGGTCGGACTCGGCCTGAATCTGCTGACAGGCAACACCGGTCAGATCTCCCTGGGCCATGGCTTCTTCTTCGCCGTGGGCGCGTATCTCAGTGCGGTGCTGATCGAGAACCATGGTGTCGCCTATCCGGTGGTGCTCCCGCTCGCCTTCGCGGTCTGCTATGTGGGCGGATACCTGTTCGGGCTGCCGGCGCTGCGGCTCCACGGCCTCCAGTTGGCGCTCGCCACACTGGGTCTCGCACTGGTGACCCCCGCCGTGATCAAACGCTTCGAGCACGTGACCGACGGTCAGGCGGGCATCAACGTCACCGCGGCCGAGGCACCCGTATCCTCCGGTCTCGATCGCGACCAGTGGGTGTACTACCTGTGCCTGCTCGTCGCCGCGCTGACCTATCTCGTGGTGCGCCGGCTCTCCACCGGCCGCATCGGGCGATCGCTGATCGCGATCCGTGACTACGAGGCCGTGGCGACGACCCTCGGTATGCCGGCCACCCGGACGAAGACCACCGTGTTCGCCCTCAGTGCCGCACTCGCCGGCGTCGGCGGGGTGCTCTACAGCTTCGTCGTCCAGTACGTCGGCCCGGAGGCCTTCGGGCTGCCGCTGGCGATCGCGTTCATCACCATGATCGTGGTCGGAGGTCTCGGTACCGTGCCCGGTGTCGTGTTCGGCGCCTTCTTCGTCGTCTACGTCCCGCAGTGGACTGCTGAACTCAACCAGTCGGCGGCCGGCATCACCTACGGCGCGGCGTTGATCCTGTTCATCTTCGTACTGCCCTACGGCTTGATCAGTCTGGTGCGGTGGGGGCTCGCGCCGCTCGTGGCATGCATCCCGGGTCGTCGCAGCGACGGGGGACGGTCCGAGGGCACAAAGGACCCGGGACTGGAATTGGAACCGGTGGCCACCGGCTGAACTGCCCGGACCACGACCGGCGACGGACGGGCACCCTCGATCAGGATCTAGGGTGCCCGTCCGTCGCTGCGGTGTTAGTGGTCTCCGGCTGTCGCCCGGTGCGATCGGTACCGAAAAAGCCCGCCTGGCCATGTGGCCAGGCGGACCCTTCCGGCTCAGCGATCGGCGAAACGGGAACCGAGTTCGTTCACCTCGGACAGTCCGATGAACCCGGTGAACTCGTCGAAGGAGGGCAGGCGCGACAACGCCGCCGCCGGGGTCCCGTCGCGCACGATCGTGGCCAGGAAGTCCTGGATCGACCTCGTAGCGGCCAGCAGCGCGCCGATCGGGAACAGCACAAGAGCGAATCCCAGCTCGCCCAGCACATCCAGCGGCACCGGCGGAGTGCGCCCGCCTTCTACCCAGTTGAACACCAGGCGATGTCCCTTCAACCGGGTCGCCACCGCACGCACCTCGTCGATGCTGGCCGGAGCCTCCACGAACAACAGGTCGGCGCCGGCGTCCGCGTAGTGCAGGGCGCGATCGATTGCCGCGTCCAGCCCGTCGACGGCCGCGGCGTCGGTCCGAGCGATGATCAGGAGGTCCGGATCGGTGCGCGCCGCGACGGCCGCCTCCAGCTTGGCCACCATGTCGGTGACCGGGACGACCGCCTTGCCCTCCATGTGGCCGCATCGCTTGGGAGCGACCTGATCCTCGAGCTGGATGGCCGCGACGCCGGCCCTCTCGTAGTCGCGGACGGTGCGAATGACGTTGAGAGGGTTGCCGTACCCGGTATCGGCATCGGCGATCAACGGGACGTCGACGGCAGCAGCCATGCGGCGGGCGTTGTCGGTCATCTCCGTAGCGGTGAGCAATCCGACGTCGGGGCGACCGAGCAGACTCGCAGAGGTGCCGAAGCCGGTCATGTACGCCGCATCGAACCCGGCGGCCTCGACCAGGCGCGCGGACAGGCTGTCGTAGGCCCCCGGCGCCAGGACCGGTGCCGCGCTGTCCAGCAGTTGGCGCAGCCGTGGTCTGGTAGGGGTCGGTGATCCGAGAAAATCTGACATGGAATCGCTTTCGATCACGTGGTGAGGTGGCGTGGATTGGCGACGCGCAGACGGGCCATGACCGCTGTCGAGACGGCTCGACGCACAAGGGGGTCGGTGTACGAGAGCGTTCCCCGGTGAAGCGCGGTTGCGAGCTCGGCCTCGGTGGCGCAGCCGACTTCGGTCAACAGGTCCCCGAGCACGGTGCTGTCGCCGGAGTCGAGTTCCCGACGCGCCGTGCCCAGGAGGTTGACGCAGATCCGCAGCAGGTAGCGCTCCCGGTCCTGCGTCCGGTCGAGTGCCGGACCGATTTCGTCGGTGAGCGTCCAGGAGACGAGCTCGAGAATCTCGGCCAGGCTCGGGCGGTCGTGCAGCGACTCGGCCGGCGGAGCAGGTGCCGCCGGTGGCTCGTCGTCGAGCAGATCGAGGATCAGGAGCAGGTCGTATTCGGATTCGCAGACCCGGCGGCCGATCGCGGCGAGTTCGAGCGAGCGCTCGGCGCCGCCGAAATGCCGCTGCGCCTGGAACCGGCTGAGCACCAGCCACCGCAGGGTGCCGTAGGTCTCCCACCAGTGCAGCTCTGCCGTCGAAGGCCGCTCACCCGTCGCCTTCTCGTAGCCGTCGAGCAACTGCTCGCGGGTCCCCACACCGGCGACCGGGAGTTCGGCACCGAACCGCCATGCCCGGACGCAAAGCCATCCGAGGTCCTCGATCGGATCGCCCAGATGGGCGAGCTCCCAGTCGAGGACGCCCCGGATTCCGGTGTCGTCGACCAGAAGGTTGCCGAGGCGGAAGTCGCCGTGCACGAGAGTGGCCGGTCGGCGCGAAGGCCGATGGTCCCGAAGCCACCGCAGCCCGATTTCGACCGCCGGGCGCGGGTCGTCGAGAGCCCGATAGACGGACTCGAGCACATCGATCGGGTCTCTGGTGTCGAGCATCGTGAGGGCTCCGACAGCGCTGCTGTGGATCTGTCCCAGCACGAATCCCATCTTCTCGGCCAGCCGCTCCCGCATTTCGGCGAGCGCCGGATCCCGTTGGATCTTCCGGGGAATCGACTCGCCGGCCACTCTTTCCATCAGCAGGAAGGGGGCATCGATGCCGGGGGCGGTGTCACCGCTGGCAAGGACAGCGGGTACCGGCACACCGGCGGCGGCGGCGGCGCGCAGGCATGCCGTCTCCGCGCGCATCCGCTGTGCGTCGCCGTGCCCGGGGGGATCACGCCTGAGGACTACGGGCAGGGGGTTGCCCGCGGCATCGGTTGCCTGCGCCGACCACACCTCGCGGCTCGCGCCGCCGGTCAGCTGTCGGGGTTCGCCGACCGAGACGTTCTCGCCGCGCACCTCGATGAGGATTGCTCGGATCCCGTCACCCAGTGACGAGGAAGCCTCGGTCACAGCCACGGCGCCGCGCCCGGGTCGCGCAACAGTTTGCGGGCTGTGGACATGCGGTGGACCTCGTCGGGGCCGTCGTAGATGCGGGCGTACCGGGCCTGCCGATACATCCGCTCCAACGGCGTGTCGGCGGTCAGCCCGAGCGCTCCGTGCACCTGGATGGCGCGGTCGACGACGTCGTGCAGCATCCGTGCACACCAGAACTTGACGAGCCCGATCCGGATGCGTGCATCGTCGCCGGAGTCCATCGCGCGGGCGGCATCGAGTGTCATCAGCCGGGCAGCGTGGATCTGCGCGGCGGATTCCGCTATGTACCGGTGGACCTCGCCCTTCTCTGCCAGGAGAGAACCGTGCACGTAGCGGGTGTTGGCCCGCTCGCACATGAGCTCGTAGGCCCGCTGCGCCTGACCGAGCCAGCGCATGCCGTGGAAGATGCGCCCGGGTCCGAGGCGGTCCTGCGCGACGGCAAACCCCTTGCCGCGCTCGCCGAGCAGGTTCTCGGCAGGCACCCGCACGTCGGAGAGACGGACCTCGTAGTGGTCGCTGGGATCGTGGCCCATCGTCGGGATCGAGCGGAGGATCTCGAATCCGGGGGTGTCGGTCGGAACGATGATCGCGCTGATCCGGGAGTGGCGGGGCACGTCCTCGGGCTCGGTGCGCGCGAAGACGGTGCAGTAGCCCGCGTCTTTGACTCCCGTCGTGAACCACTTGTGCCCGTTGATGACCCAGGTGTCCCCGTCGAGCTCCGCGCGGGTGGTGATCAGGGTCGGATCGGAGCCGGCGACCTCCGGCTCCGTGAGTCCCACCGAGGGCAGGAACTCGCCGGCGACGAGCGGCGGGATCCATCGTTCCCGCTGTTCCTCGGTGCCGTGCTTGCGCAGCATCAAGGTGTCCTGCATGGACACGGACCCGACGGCGAGCTGCCCGAACTCGGACCGGCCGATGATTTCGTTGAGGTATACGAAATCGAGGAACCGCACACCACCACCCCCGACGTCCGCCGGGTGACCCAAGGCCCACAGACCGAGCTCTTTTGCCTGCGTGCGCAGCTGATCGAGTGCCTTGCGGGCGTCGTCGTCCTCGCGCGCGAGGACCGGCTCGGCAGGAATCACCTGGTTGTCGATGAACGAGCGCATGCGGGCGCACAGGTCTGCGATGTGGCCCTCGGGATGATTGGTGGTCATGCCCCGTTTCCCTTCGTTGTCGTGTCGGTCGTCTCGTGCAGCGGTCGGATGGCGGCGGAGTCGACGTACTCGTCGATGCGGGTGATCCGTCCGTCCACGACCCGGACGAACAGTGCGGCAGGCACTTCGAGCGGACCGTGTCCCGGCAGGGCCCCGCGCACCACGTGCTGCTGTACGAAGCCGTCCGGAACCGCGTCGCGGCGGACGTCCTCGTAACGGAAGTCCTCGAGCGTGCGGGTGAGCCAGCGCAACACGCGCAGGTTCTCCTCGACGGTCTGCTCGCGGCCGTCGTCGTTGTGCCAGATGCGCGCGTCCGGCGCATACAGGTTTGTCAGTGTGTCCACGTCACCGGCTCGGACGGCGGCGAAGAATCGGTCTGCGAGATCCAACATGCGAAGGTGGTTCTCCTCGGTGCTGCGGATGGGATGTCAGGGGGAATCGGATTCCAGTCCCAGGGCGCCCAGGCACATCTGGTCGAGGGTGCTCAGCAGTGCCTCTTCGTCCGCCGCCTCCCCCTGGATCAGCCAGAGGTAGAGGGTGTGATCGACCATCGCGGACATCGCGCGGGCGGCGAGTACCGGGTCGAGCGACTGCCGGACGAGTCCCTCCTGTTGCCAGCGGGCGATCGCCCGGGAAGTCCGTTCGATGAGCTGGGAGCGGTGCTCGTGGCGCAATTCCCGGAACTCGTCGTTGATGGTCGCGACCTGCTCGACGATCGCCATCAGCCGTGCATTGCGCCGATAGGCCTTGTAGTACGAGCGATTCGCCGCGACGAGCCGTGCCGCGGGGGACAGGTCGGGATCGGTCGGTTCGCGGCGGTGTACATCCTCGAACAGGCGGGTGCTCAGTTCGCGGAAGATGTGTTCCTTCGACTCGAAATACCGATAGAAGGTGCCATAAGCGACGTTGGCCTCCTGGGTGATCTGCTCGACCCGGGTGTCGGGGAATCCGACGGTCTCGAATACGGTGCGCGCCGCGTCGAGCAGGGCGTCACGAGTCTTCCGCCCCCGCGCCGTGAGGGTCTCGACCGGCGCGGGTACGGACGGGGTGTTGACAGATGACTTGGCCACGGTCAGACTATCCCCGAAGGTGACATGACTGTCAAGTCATCTCGTACCCCTTGTTCTCTGATTCTCTCCGTTTCCTGCCCGGATTTCTCCGAATCAGTGCCCGAAAGGATTGCAGTGACCACATCGAATTCGAAGTTCGAACTCCGCGGGATCAATCACCTCGCCCTCGTCTGCTCCGACATGAAGCGGACGATCGACTTCTACTCGGGAACCCTCGGCATGCCCCTGGTGAAGACGGTCGAGCTGCCCGGGGGACTCGGCCAGCACTTCTTCTTCGACTGCGGGGGAGACAACACCCTCGCGTTCTTCTGGCTCGAGGACGCACCCGATGCCGCCCCCGGCGTTGCGGCGCCGAAGGGCCGCCCCGACGAGGGGGAACTCGCCAGTGCGGTCGGATCGATGAACCACGTGGCCTTCGCTGTCCCACCGGAACTGTTCGGCGAGTACCGCGCCCGGCTGCAAGCGGACGGTGTCGAGGTCAGCCGCGTCCTCAACCACGACGACAGCCCGTCCGGCGTAGCCAAGGAGGTGCACGACGGCACCTTCGTCCGATCGTTCTACTTCCAGGATCCGGACGGCGTCCTCCTCGAATTTGCCTGCTGGACGCGCGAGTTCACTCCGGAAGACGTCGTGCACGAGCCGAAGACCGCGGCCGACCGCCGCACGACCGGCGCCTCCTGACCGACGGCCGAAAGGACAATCGACATGCCCCGCCTCCGTGAAGTCCCTCGTGCCGAGGTGACCGACGAAAAGATCCTCTTCTTCTACGACCGGCTGTTCGGCGCCGACAAGGACCCCGCCGTCGACCACGGCACCATTCATGCCACGCCGGGCGACTGGTGGACGGTGTTCGCACAGTCTCCGGCCGTGTTCCGGCATGCCGTACGGGGCTTCGCGTTGTACCGCAACGCAGGTCTCGACCCGCTGCTGCGCGAGCTCGGTCAGGGCAGGGCCGGGTACGCGCGCGGGAGCCAGTTCGTGTTCTCCCAGCACTGCAAGCAGATGCGTTCTCTCGGGATGTCCGAAGAGAAGATCGCTGCCCTCCCGCACTGGCAGATCAGCGACCGGTTCTCGGAGCTCGAGCGCGCCGTGCTCGCCTACACAGACGGGCTCGTCCTCGGTGGCGGCCGGGTGCCCGACGAGGTGTTCGCCCTGCTCCGGGCTCACCTGTCCGACCAGGAGATCATGGAACTCACCTACATCACGTGCATGTACGACATGCACGCTACGATCTGCCGCGCGCTGAAGCTCGAGTTCGACGACAGACCCGAACCGGTCGAGGAGGTCCGGATCCCGGACGGCGTCCATGTCTCCGACCTCTCCGCCGATCTGGCCGGCGAGTAGCGGCCGTTGCATCATGCGCGCTGCGGTTCTCTCGCGCCCTTCGTCGGACCGGTTGTGGGTTGTTCGACGGCGCAACCGGTCCGGCGGCGCCGCGCACCGCGAGGCGGTGAGCGGGTCGTCGTGGGGATCTCGGACGAACAGCATGCCGCCGTCGATGAGCACGGCTTGGCCCGTCATGTAGTTCGAGTCGGGGGCCGGCCGGGTAGAAGACGGAGGCCGCCACGTCCTCACCGGTGGAGACGCGACCGAGGATGATGCCCTCGGCCATGGCCTTCATCGACTCACCCTCACCGACATTGTTGATCGCGCCGAGCCCGGTGCGGCCGCTCGGGATCTTCCGGTCCTCAGCCGTTCGCCGCATCGGCGAACCCGAGCACCACCTTCAGCACCACGTGCAGCGCGGGATTGGTGTCGTCACGCCGCCACGCCACGCGTAGGTCGACGTCGGGGGTCGACTCGTCGAGCGGAACGAAGACGACATGGGGATCGGTGACGTTGCTCGCCACGGACGCCAACGTCAGGTGGCACCCGACCTCGGCGCTGACCAGCGCCAGGGCGGTCTGCGTATCGGGGGCGACCTGGACGACGTCGGCGACGAACCCGCCCGCGTGCGCGAGCCGCCGCAACCGGTCGGCAAGCACCGCACCCTCGTGCGGCGGGAGGGAGACGAAGCTTTCCGCGGCAAGCTGGGCAATCGACAACCGGCGCGCGCCGGCCAGCGGGCGGGTGTCGGGCAGCGCGACGACGAGGGAGTCCGGCATCGCTGGCCCGGTTCGGCTTCAACGAGTTTGCCAACAAGAAGCTCGTGAGAAACCCCGGGGGAAAGAAGTAACCGGGCGCGTCGACGGCAAGACTGCCGTGCGTCCGAGGGTGCAGTGCGGTCGCTGACGAAGGTGGAGTGAGCGACCGTCACTGCCCGGGCGGCGGACCTGCCGGGCGGCCACCGGCGGGGCCGCCTCCCATCCCGCCCTGCGGCGGCGCATCGGACTGGACGTTCGCCGACTTCTCGGCGACACCGACCGTGATATCGACGGCGTAGCCGGTGTCGATGCTGCCGGTGACGGTCGCGAGTTCGGCGTCCCAGCCGTCGCCGAAGACGTTGTCGGAGTCGAGGCTGATCTGCGCCAGGTTGCGGGTGCTCTGCGCGTATCCGTCGGCGCCGGCGTACACCGTCTCGCACACGTCCTGGGGGAGGGCGATCTGCGAGGTCAGCCGCGCGTTGTCGCCGGCGACGGCGACCTCGAGGGAGTCGTGCACCTCGAAGTGGATGTGCGGCCAGCGCCCCGAGTAGCAGGCCGGGAAGATCGAGGTGAACGAGACGGTGCCGTCGGCGTCGGCGACCTGCACGCCGCGCAGGTAGTTCTGGTCCGTCAGTCCGTCGCTGTAGAGGGAGTACTGCCCGTCGCGGTCGCAGTGCCACAGGTAGACGGCCATGCCCTGGCCGGGGCTGCAGCCGGCGGCGAGATCCTGCAGGTGCAGGGTGATGGTGGTCGGCACGCCCTCGGCGGTACCGGTGTAGTCACCGAAGCTGGTGGTGATGTCCTTGCGGACGATTCCCGACTCGATCAGGACGTTGGGCCCGTTCGATCCGTCGCCGGGGTACGGGCCGGCCGTCTCCTGTGGTGCGGCGGCGACGCACTCGCCCGCGGCGGTCGCGGAGGTCGTCGAAGCGGCGGTGGTGGTGGCCGACGCGGATGCCGAGGTGGACGTCGACCCGCCCGTCGAGCACGCAGCGAGGGCCGCGGTGCCGGCCGCGCCGAAGACGGCCAGCATCCGCCGGCGCGACAGCATCGTCCTGATGTCGTGGGCCAGGCCCAGGTCGTGCTCGTGGAGTTCGGGGTCGGTCGGAACGCGACGCCCCCGGCGTGAACTCATTGCGGTGTCCTCTCGGCTCGGTTCGGTGGGGTTCACGCTACGAAGGGAAGCTCGGGAAACACCGGACGGATGCTGGGAACTTGCTGGCAGCCGGGCTCGGGTGGATCCGTCCTTCGGTCGTCGAGCCCGGCTCGCGCCGCGCGGGCGCGGGTAGGATACGAAAGGTCGGCGCTCCCGCTGATTCCCGATCGCCACGACATGAGGAATGCGATGTACTCGTACAAGGTTGTCGAGGTCCGCGAGAAGATGCTCGGCGGGAAGATGTCCGGTGACAAGCTCGAGGATCTGCTCAACGAGCACGCCCGGCAGGGGTGGCGCCTGAAGGCCATCACCTCCGCCGAGATCAAGGGCCGCGTCGGCCCGGGCGGGGTCGAGGGGCTGCTCGTCACCTTCGAACGCGAGGGCTGACGGGCGCGGTTGGCCCGACTCGTCCGTCGCCGCGACTCGAACAACGCGGCATCGGGGACACTGTCGTGGCCGCGCCTCCCCGCGTCCCCTGTGCCGACGACGTCCCGGCTCTCGGCTTCTTGCAGGTTTCGCCACGCGAAAGCGAGACCCCACGACCGACGGTCGTGGGATCTCGCTTTCATCGGAGCCGACGTGTGGGAGCTGCCCGGTGCAGATCTCCGATCAGTGCTGAAGCGCCAGGGGCTCCTTGACCTTCAGTGGTTCCACCCTCCCCATGACGAACAAGTAGTTTGCTGCCCCCAGCAGTGCCACTGCGCCGATCACCGCGAGCGGGGCGACGTAGGATCCGGTGCTGTCGACGAGGACACCGATGACGAGCGGCGTGAAGATACCCGCGAGATTCGACGCGAAGTTCTGGATTCCGCCGATCGACCCGACATGCTTCGAACTGGGTGCGACGTCCGCCGGAAGCGACCAGATTCCGGTAGCGGCGACGGTCAGGCTGGAGTACGCAAGAGACAAGAGCGCCAACGCCATCCACGCCTCGGGGACGACTGCGGCGAACATGATGACCGATCCGCCGACCAGGCCTCCGGCGATCTGGGTCTTGCGAACCCGGGTGACCGAGTGTCCCCGACGTACCGCGCGGTCGGCGGCGAATCCACCGAGCCATCCGCACGCCACCGCGCACACACCCGGCAGCGCGCCGAACATTCCGAGCTTCAGGAGATCGAATCCCCTCTCGCTGACGAGGTAGCTGGGGAAGAAGGTGATGAAGAAGTAGATCGCGCTGTTCAGGCAGAAGAAGCCGAACATCATGCTCAGGATGGTGCGGTACCGGAACAGCGACCGCCAGGGTAGCTTCGCGGCGTCCGCGTCGTCACTGCCGGCACCGCGTGCGCCGCCGCTCTCGATATGCGCGAGTTCGGCGGTACCGACCCGCGGGTGATCCTGAGGGGCCCGATAGATCTTCCACCAGGCGAAGGCCCATACGACACCCAGAGCGCCGATGATGATGAAGACGCCGTGCCAGGTGGTGAAGGAGATGATGAGCGTGACGATCGGAAGGGCGATCACCGCGCCGACGCGCGAGCCGGAGTCCCAGATGCTCGTAGCGAAGGCGCGCTCGCTCTTCGGGAACCAGGTGGCGACCACCTTGGCGGACGTACTCGGTGCCGGGCTCTCACCCACTCCGAGCAGGAAACGGACCGCGAAGAGCGAACCGAATCCCCGCGCGAAGGACGTGGCCATGGTGCAGACCGACCACCAGAGGGCGGCGATGGTGAACGATCGCCGGGGGCCGACCTTGTCGACATACCAGCCGGCGGCGAGCTGGCACACATCGTAGGCCCAGAAGAAAGCCGCGAAGATCATGCCCTGCTGGGTGGCGGTGAGATGGAAATCCTCGCCCATGAACGGCAGCGCGACGCTCAGGCTCGACCGGTCGAGGTAGTTGATACTGAGGCCGACGAATGCGAGCCAGATGATGGCCCATCGCATTCGAGTCATGGTCCGAGGTGCTTTCACTTCGGAGTCACTTCCTACTGCAGTACTCATGGGGGTTCTCCCTGACATGACCATTGTTTCCTCGAATCCTCGAACATGAGGCAGGTGGGGTGAGGTCGATCGCGGCACGGGATCGTATAGGAACACCGGCGATCGTATAGGCCACATGGAATCAGGTGACTGCCGTCACTGTCAAGCGGGCCAGGGAGGGGCAACCCGGCACCTCGGAGCTTCCCGTTCCGGTCGCGAAAGGGCGCCGGCGGAATCGAAGCGTCGAGGAAACGCCTCGATCGTCGGCGTCCGACCTCGTCTCCCCTGGGACGTCGCGCTAACCGACGATGTGCGCCTTCTGCGTCCGTGCGGTCTCGGAGGCATCCAGGGGTGGCATGTTGCCGTCGAAGGCCTGCGCGAATCGCGTGAAGGAGTTGCGAATGTGGTCGGCCATGGCCTGCTCGGCGGTCTGCGGCTCGCAGGCACGGATGGCATCCCAGATCTGCCGGTGTTCGGCGACGGTGACCGACCCGTCGACGTCCGCGGGATAGAGCCGGAAGATGTGCAGGTGGCAGTGGGTCTGGACGAATGCGTGCTGGACCACTGGGTTGCCGGCCGCACCGAGGATGGTGTCGTGGAAGCGGGTGTCGTGGGCGACGAGGTCCTGACGCAGGTCGCCGCCCTCTTCGACGCGGCGCTCGAAGGATTCGAGCTCCCGGTCCAGGGCCCTGCTCGGGTTCGTGAGCCGATCCACCGCCGCGGATCGTGCTGCCCAGGGCTCGACGAGCAGTCGGAACTCGAAGAGGGATCGGAGTTCGGGAAGGTCGAGCAGGGGGGTGGTGCTGTACCCGCGGCCGGGGCTGTAAACGACCAGGTTGTCCCCCTCGAGCCGCTGCAACGCTTCTCGGACCGGCGTCTGTGAGACGCCCAGGTCGCGCGCGATGGCATCGATGTTCATTCGGGTGCCCGGCGGAATCTCGCTGGCCACGATGGAGTCCCGCAGCTTCGAATAGACCTCGCCGGCAGCTACTTTCGGCTGAACTCTCGGGGCGTCGGACGTATCGCGCCGGGCCATGACCATCTCTCTCCACTTCTCGGCCCGCTGTGGCGGTGCGGCAGGTGGCGGGCGCTTGGACATGCCGACTGTATACGCCCCGGTCCTCTTCGCCGTCGACCAGCCTCGGGGCCCCTCTCGGGCCCCGGCGGGGTGACCGATCCATCTCCGGCGGCTTGACGCGGGCCGCACTGCCTATATGATTGCGGCGATTCCTATACGATTCACGGAAGTGAGTGCCATGTCTCACCTCGTCTCCATCACGACCGACGATGTCCGGTTCCCGACGTCGCTGGAACTGGACGGTTCGGATGCGGTCAACGTCGACCCGGACTATTCGGCTGCCTATGTCACGATCCGCACGGATGCCGGCGACGAAGGGCACGGCTTCGTCTTCACCTGTGGTCGGGGCAACGATGTCGTCACCCATGCCATCGACACCTACGCCCAGCTGCTGATCGGCCGGAACACCGAGGAACTGATCTTCGATCTCGGCGCCGCATCCAAACGTCTCGTCCACGACTCGCAACTGCGGTGGCTGGGCCCGGAGAAGGGCGTCAGCCAGATGGCCTGCGGCGCTCTGATCAACGCGCTGTGGGATATTCGGGCCCGTCGCGAAGGCAAGCCGCTCTGGTTGCTGCTGAGCACCATGTCCCCGGAGGAGATCGTCGACGTCGTCGACTTCACGCACATCCGCGACTCCCTCGATCCGGCTCGGGCCCTCGACCTCCTCCAGCGCGGCAGCATCGGCAAGGCGGACCGCATCGCCGCACTCCAGGCCGGCGGCTACCCCGCTTACACGACGTCACCGGGGTGGCTGGGATACAGCGACGAGAAGCTCGTGCGTCTCAGCAAGGAGGCAGCCGCCGACGGCTTCTCCATGATCAAGCTCAAGGTCGGCGGGAGCGTCGAGGACGACCTTCGTCGCCTGGCCCTCGCCCGCGAGGCCGTCGGTGACCTGCCGATCGCGATCGACGCCAACCAACGGTGGGAGGTCTCCGAGGCCATCGATCGGGTGAACGAGCTCGCGCAGTTCGACCCGTACTGGATCGAGGAGCCGACCAGCACCGACGACATCCTCGGCCACGCCGAGATCCGTAAGGGTGTCGCCCCGACGCGGGTCGCGACCGGCGAGGCTGTCGCGAACCGTATCGTCTTCAAGCAGCTGCTGCAGGCCCAGGCCATCGACGTGCTCCAACTGGACTCCACCCGCGTTGCCGGAGTGAACGAGAACATCGCCGTCATGTTGCTGGCCGCCCGCTTCGGGGTGCCGGTGTGCCCGCACGCCGGCGGAGTCGGGCTCTGCGAACTCGTTCAGCACTTCTCGTTCTTCGACTACGCAGCCCTCAGTGGCTCCCAGGAGGGACGCATGATCGAGTACGTCGACCACCTGCACGAGCACTTCGCGGAACCCGTCCGGATTGTCGGGGGACGTTACGCCGCGCCGGCCCTGCCGGGTATCGGCGCGGAGATGCTGGCCGCGTCGCGCGAACGCTGGGTCTTTCCCACCGGCCCCGGCTGGCGAGAGGTGAACGGACGCGCGGCGACCACGAAGACCGGAGTGGAGGTGGCGCCGTGAACACGACCGTCGAGGAACTGAACCGGAAGGTCGAAGCGGCCCACGCGGCATTTCAGAAGGCCCGGACGGTCCCCCCGGACACCCGCGCCGGCTGGCTCGAGGCCGTCGCCGAGGGGCTGGAGGGCGACGCTCCGGCCCTGGTCGACATCGCTGCGCGGGAAACCGGTCTGGGGCTCGACCGGCTTCAGGGCGAACTACGGCGCAGTACTTTCCAGCTCCGGTTGTTCGCCGACGAGGTCCGCCGCGGCGAGCATCTCGACGCCGTCATCGACCATGCCGACGACTCGTGGGGGATGGGGCCGCGGCCGGACATCCGCCGTGTCAACGTGCCGCTGGGCGTCGTCGGTGTCTTCGGTGCGTCGAACTTCCCCTTCGCGTTCAGCGTGATGGGCGGCGACAGCGCCTCGGCGCTGGCCGCCGGATGCGCTGTCGTCCACAAGGCCCACGACGGGCACCTCGAGCTCGCCGCACGCACCGCGGACGTCGTGGTCGCCGCACTCGAGGCCGCCGGAGCCCCTGCCGGTCTCTTCGGGCTCGTGACCGGCAGACCCGCAGCAGAGGCGCTGGTGGATCACCCGCTGGTCAAGGCTGTCGGCTTCACGGGTTCGACCGGTGGCGGCCGCGCCCTGTTCGACCGCGCGGCGGCACGCCCCGAGCCCATTCCCTTCTACGGCGAACTCGGTGGAATCAACGCGGTGTTCGTCACCGAGAACGCGTGGAACAGCCGCCGCGAAGACATTCTCACCGGCTACGCGCAGTCCTTCACTCTCGGCATGGGGCAGTTCTGCACCAAGCCGGGACTGCTGTTCGTGCCGGCGGGTGACACCGGATCCGTTGCGGCTGTGCTGGCGCACGCCCTCGACCGCTTCGAGCCGACCGTGCTCCTCAACGATCGCCTCCACGACGGATACCGCGAGGCGGTGACGCGGGTCCGGGCCGCCGCCGGCGTCGAGGTACTCGTCGAAGGCGACTTCGCGGCGATGCCGTCGCCGATGGTGCTGCGCACCACGGCCGCGAACGTACGCGCACATCCGGAACTCCTGCGACAGGAGATGTTCGGGCCGGCGAGCCTGATCGTCGAGTACGCCGGTGAATCGGAACTGGTCGGTCTGGCACGCCTCCTGGAAGGCCAGCTCACGACGACTGTGCAGGCCGAAGCCGCCGACGACGTCACCGAACTGGCCGCCGTGCTCGTCGACATCAGCGGTCGGGTGCTCTGGAACGGCTGGCCCACAGGCGTGACCGTCAGCTACGCCCAGCACCACGGCGGACCGTACCCCGCGACGACATCGACGACCACCTCCGTGGGCACCGCCGCCATCTCCCGGTTCCTCCGACCGGTCGCGTACCAGTCCTTTCCCACATCGCGTCTGCCCGAGGCGTTGCAGGACGAGAACCCGTGGGGGATTGCACAGCGGATCGACGGCGAGTGGCACCGTCCGGCAAGGCCGGGAGCGCAGCGATGACACACGCTCACGTCCTGCCCGAGGACGCCGACCGGGCGCGATTGATCGGGCGCGTGTGGGACGTCGAGACGGGCGGCCCCCGCGTCGTCGCCGTGCGGGACGGGGGTGTCTTCGATCTCCATGCAGTCGCCGGAACCGTGTCCGAACTGCTCGAGTCGTCCACCGTCCTCGCCGACGTCGACAGCGTGACGGCGCAGTCGCCACCCCGCTGGCAGGTCTCCGATCTCATTGATGCCTCCCTCGTGCAGGATCCGGCCCGTCCGCACCTCCTGGCCCCGATCGACCTGCAGGTCGTGAAGGCCTGTGGGGTGACCTTCGTCGAGAGCATGATCGAGCGCATCATCGAAGAACGCACGGCCGGGAACCCGGATCGCGCCGCCGAGGTGCGGGCCTCGATCGGACGAACCCTCGGCGGCGGCATCGCCGCCTTGCGGCCGGGCTCACCCGAGGCCGCCGCGACCAAGCGGATCCTGCTCGACGAGGGTTTGTGGTCCCAGTATCTGGAGGTGGGGATCGGTCCCGATCCCGAGGTCTTCACGAAGGCTCCGGTGCTGTCCTCGGTCGGGGTCGGAGCGAAGATCGGCATCCCGTCGTTCTCGTCGTGGAACAATCCCGAGCCCGAACTGGTGCTGATCGTGAACTCGGTCGGCACCGTGGCCGGCGCCACGCTCGGCAACGATGTGAACCTGCGCGACGTCGAGGGCCGCAGCGCCCTGCTGCTCGGAAAGGCGAAGGACAACAACGCCTCGAGTGCGCTCGGTCCCTTCATCCGGTTGTTCGACGGGGACTTCGGTCTCGAGACGGTCCGCAACGAGGAGATCCGGCTTCGCGTGGACGGTCCCGACGGATTCAGGATGGAGGGCGTCAACAACCTCGCCCGCATCAGCCGGCCGTTCGAGGAACTGGTCGCCGCAACAATGGGCGATCACCACCAGTACCCCGACGGCTTCGCCCTCTTCACCGGAACGCTCTTCGCCCCTGTCGCCGATCGCGAGGAGCCCGGGCAGGGCTTCACCCACAAGATCGGCGATGTCGTCACCATCCGTAGCGCACATCTCGGTGCGCTGATCAACGAGGTGGGGGCCACAGAATCCCTGCCCGCATGGTCCTTCGGGCTGCGCCAGCTGTTCGACTACCTGCACACCCACCCGGCCACACCTGCGCCGGTCGCTGCCACCACCGCATAGACCGCGCACCGGCCACGGGACCGGACCCGCCGAGCGGCGTAGTGGACCCTCCTCCTACGCCGCTCGGTGTCTCGTCGCATCACCCACTCGACGCCCGATCAGGAGCTGGTCATGACCGAATCCACCCGGCACGGCATCGCGCCGCACCACATCGTCGACCATCTCGCCGCGGCCGGTGTCGGTTGCGGAGATGCCGTTCTCGTCTGTATCGGGGACCGCCGGACCCGCGAGGCGGTCATCGACAACGCCAACTCGGCCGGGCACGCAGTCCTCGTCCCGCTCGTCGCATCCGACCGGCCCGGCATCGAAGACCTCGCAGTCGCAGTGGGCGCAGCCGCCGTCGTCACCGACAGGTCCGTGCCGCTCCCCCTCCACCCACGCGCCCTGCTCGCGTCGACCTCGCCCCCATCCGGAGCCGCCTCGCCCCCATCAGAGGACATCCACGGGTGGGGGGTGAGCATGCATCGGCGTTGGATTCTGCATCCGGTCCCGCAGTGCCGGGCTTTCGTCTGGTGCCGCATCCCGGCCGGCTGGCATGTCGACCCGAGTACCGTCGGTCGTCCCCCGCGATGGGCGCAACGGCGCTCGGCCTCCGGCTCGCCCGGCCACCCTGGAGGATCGCTGTGACTTCCGGCAACGCATCACTGCGCATGACGGTGCTCATGACCCCCGACATGGCCAACTTCTCCGGCAACGTCCACGGCGGCAGTCTCCTCGAACTTCTCGACCAGGTCGCCTACGCCTGCGCCAGCCGCTACGCCGGTACCTACGTCGTCACCCTCTCCGTCGACCGGGTTCTCTTCCGCGACGCAATTCACGTCGGAGAACTGGTCACCTTCTCGGCGTCGGTCAACTACACCGGACGGACCTCGATGGAAATCGGGATCCGGGTCGACACCGAGAACATCCGAAACGGAACACGTCGCCACACCAACAGCTCGTACTTCACCATGGTCGCCGTGGACGACACCGGCGAACCCGTTGCCGTGCCCCCCTTCACACCGAATACGGACGTCACGCGAGATCGTTACGAGGCGGCTCGGCTCCGCCGACAGGCCCAGTACGCCGCGTTCGCCTCCCCGCACTCCGTCCCCCTCGACGAGCTGTCCGAGACGACGCGCAACGGTCGACCTCCGAGGCGCACTATCCCCCTGTGAGGACAGCGGCGAACGCACGGCACGAATCGATCCGAGGTGGGCCGTGGGGGAACAGTCACGGCGGGGGCACGGGTTCGAACGCTCCGAGGTGCGCTCCGATCTGATAGCACGCCAGGACGAAGGCGGGTGCGGGAACGGACGGGGATTCGACGCGCGACCCGTAGAGGGCGACCACCAGCTCGAGTCCCGGTGAGACGAACAGCATCTGGCCGTGGATTCCGGTGGCCGTGTAGGAGCCGAACGGGTCGTCGAGCACCCACCAGTAGTCGCGGTACGACAGCGTCGACCGTGAGTCCGGTGACGCATTCGGTGGCCGCACACGCGCGCCGGGACCGGTGGGTACGCGGGCGCCGAGGCCTGTGACCACCGCGGCCGGCAGCGCCTGCCGGCCACCCAGCGCACCGCCGCAACGCAGCACCTCGCCGAGCCGGGCGACGTCGCGCAACGTGGCGCAGAACCCGCCGCTCGCCATCTCGGTGCCGTCGGAATCGAGGACGAAGTAGCCGTCCTCCTCGGCGCCGATGCGGGACCACACCAGCTCGCCGACGAGGTCGGCGAGCGTGGTTCCGGTGGCCCGGCGGAGCACCTCCGCGACCATTTCGACATTCCCGTTCTCGTAACGGAATTCCGCGCCGGCCGGACCGGTCGCCCGGGCCGTCGCCAGGTGCTCGCGGATCGAGCCCGGCCCCGTGTATCCGAAGGGGCGCGCGGACGGGCTCACCGCGGCGAGCAGGCGCTGCGCCTCGGCGCGACGGTGGTAGATCCGGCCGCTGTACGACACCCGGGTGCTCATGTGCAGCAGGTCGTCGACGCGTGCGTCACCGAACGCGGTGCCTGCCGCTTCGGGTACGTAGCGTGACGCCGGGTGCCGCCGATCGACGACGCCGTCGTGCACGAGAATCGCGGCTGCCAGGCCGACGACGGACTTCGTCATCGAGGTGGTCAGGTGCGGATCGTGTGCCGCGAAGCCCGGCCGGTGGTACTCGTGGACGACGTGACCCCGATGCACCACCGCGATGCCGTCGGTGTCGGACGTCTCCAGCATCCGCTTGAAGGTCTCCGGCCGTCCTCGGAGCCGTTCGATGGGAAGGCCGGACAGGTCGGTCGGTGCGGCGGGCAGCTCCCACACGCCGCCGCGGCCGCGCCACACGCGCCGGGTGGGCATCGTCTCGCGGCGAGACGTCAGGTACCGGCGCACGTCGGCGGGATCGGTCAGGCCACGAGCCCACGTGAGATCCGGACCGGTGCGCATCGACGGGGCCGCTTCCATTCCGCGGTGCGCGGTCACACCGCACCGGCCGTGGCGTCGTCCGCGGTGCCGGTCGTCCCGACCCGGGTCAGACGACGCGCATCGTGGGCGGGACGGATGGCTGCGATGGCATACACGCCGCACGCGATCATGACGACGGCGGCGAGGGTGAACGCGGTGCCGTATCCGGCCACGACCGTGGCGCCGCCGTCGACTATCCGGCCGGTCAGGTACGGGGCGACGAGCCCGGGCAGGGTGCCGGTGGCGGCGAGGATGCCGAAGACGGCGCCGCGCTTGGCCGGCGGCACGACCGCAGCCGCCGTCATGTAGTGGAGCGGGAACGCGACGGCTGAGCCGCTGAACGCGATCACGATGAGCACGAGGCGGATTGCGGACGCGTCCGCGAGCGGGACGAGCACCATCGCGAGGCCCGCGATCGTCACGGCGACGCCCTGCAAGGCCCCGTGCGCCCAGCGCACCGACAGTCCCCTGCGCAGGAGCAGGTCGGACAGCGGGGAGATGGTGAGCAGCAGGACGAGGCTCGTGCCGGAGATCGCGCTGATCACGCCGGCGACGTCCGCAGGACCGAATTGCATTGTGGTGTGCAGGTACTCGGGAAGCCATGCCGAGTTGACCGCCATCGCCCAGTGGCCACCGAATGCGCTCGCCGCGCTGCCGAGGAACGTGCCGCTCACCAGGATCTTCCAGATCTTCGGATTGCCGGCCGCGCCCGACGGGCCGGCCGCGGCGCCGTGCCCGTGCCGGGTGTCGCGGTCGAACGGGCCGTCCTTGCCGATCGCGAGCCAGGCGATGCCCCACAGCCCGCTCACGACGGCCAGTGCGATGAACGCGGCCCGCCATCCGTGATCGCTGATGAGCCACGTCAGGACGGGGGCGGCGATGAGGACTCCCAGGGCGGCACCGCTGATCTGCAGGGCCGACGGCAACCCGCGCTTGTGCGCCGGGAACCACTTGTACAGGGCGTGCATCGACATCGGCGTGGCCGGGCCCTCGGCGGCGCCGAGGAGCACGCGTCCCGCCACCAGGGCCGGGACCGTGGCGACCAGCAGCACCGGAATCTGCGCGACCGTCCACATCATGGCCATCGAGAACAGCAGGAGCCGGCTGGAGACCCGGGCGGAGACGAAGCCGACGACGATGCCCGCGATGCTGTAGAGCAGGTAGAACGAGCTGGCGATCAGTCCGAACATGCTGCGGTCGATCCGGAACTCGTTCATGATCGGTACCGCCGCGAGACCGAGCACGGCCTTGTCGCCGAAGTTGATGATCATGAAGAAGACGATCATCACGAGGACGGCGAGGGCACGTCGACGGCTGTACCCGGGTGGGTTCACCTCCGGCGCCGTGGTCGCCGGGCTGGGGGTTCGAATTGTCGCCATGCATCCTCCTCGGCTCGTCCCGATCCTCGATCGGTGGCCACGTCGTCTGGGAATCCGATCGGCACCGGGCCCGCGTTCGTCGTCGGTGGCCCGACGGAAGGGCGGCGCATTCCGGTCGATCGTCACGAGAAGTCGAAGTCGTACACCGTCCCGTGTTGCACTCAGCCTACTGTGACGGACGCCATAACGCAAGGGCGGTGTCAGTGAAATATGTTAGAGGACAACATAATTCGACTGTGCTGTAGCTCGCGGGGTGACGATCGGAAATGCCGGGTCGAACCCGCCGCGCAGGTCGAACGGCACCCGCCACGCGGCAGCGTCACCCGAGATCGTGACGTGCCCGGCGGCCTCGGCGTCGGCCGCGGTGAGTGCCCCGAGCACCAGTCGCGCCAGCACCGGCCGCGACAGTGCGACGGTGGCATCCACGTCGCCGCGCTGCGGACGACGGCTGTGGACGAGCACACCGTGGCGGACCAGGACGAAGATCCGCCCGTCGCCGTCCACATCGAGCGCCATATGGGCGTCGCATCCGGCGGCCGCGGTTCCGTCGAGCCGGACCGCCAGGTGATCGAGCAGCATCTCGGTGGTCATCGCCGTGAGCATGTCGCCCCGCGCCCCGCCGCCCCCGGCGTAGGTGACGCCCGAGCGCAGTTCCTGGGCACCCGTCAGGTAGAAGTTCCGCCACGAGGCCGCCTCCGCCTGATATCCGAGCTGCTCGAAGGCGTCGGCCTGCAGGGCCCGCGCGTCCTCGTTCCCCGGGTCGGTGAAGACGACCCGGCCGACCACCTCGGCGACCCACCGGTAGTCGCCGGCGTCGAACGACGCCCGTGCCTTGCGGAGGACCTCGTCCGCACCGCCCATGAACTCCACGTACCGCGCCGCCGCCGCGGCGGGCGGGTGGGGGTGCAGGTTCGCCGGGTTGGCGTCGAACCAGCCCAGATACTTCTGGTAGACCGCCTTGACGTTGTGTTCGAGGGTTCCGTAGTAGCCGCGGTTGGACCAGTAGGTCGCCAGGGCGGGCGGAAGCTCGAGTCTCTCCGCGATCTCGGCCGCGTTCAGCCCGCGCGCCGCCCACCGCAGCGTCTCGTCGTGGATGAAGCGGTACAGGTCGCGCTGCTTCTCCATGAATTCGCGGATCGCCTCGCGCCCCCATACCGGCCAGTGATGGCTGATGAACAGCACATCGGCCCGGTCGCCGAAGAGGTCGAGGGCGTCCCGGATGTAGTTGCTCCACGCTGCGGCGTCGCGCACCTGAGCGCCGCGCAGGGTGTAGAGGTTGTGCATGTTGTGCGAGACGTTCTCTGCCATGCACAACGCCCGCAGGTCGGGAAGGAAGAAGTTCATCTCCGCCGGAGCCTCGCTGTCCGGGGTGTACTGGAAGACGATCCGCACCCCGTCGAGCACCATCTCGGTACCGGTCTCGGCGACCAGGTCGGTGGGAGCGAGCAGCGTCGGTGCGCCGTTGGCGAGTGCGGCTCCGAGCCCGACCGAGACGACACCCCGGTCGTCCGCCGGCAGGAGCGAGCCGTACATGTACTGTGCGCGCCGCTTCATCGCGTTGCCGGCGTGGACGTTCTCGCTGACGGTGTGTTCCATGAAGCCCGACGGCGCGACGATCCGCACCGCACCGCGCGCCACCTCGTCGCCGGACACGACGCCCTTGACCCCACCGAAATGGTCGGTGTGGCTGTGGGTGTAGACGATCGCGCGGATCGGCTTGTCCCCGAGATGTTCTCGCACGAGTCGCATGCCGGCGGCGGCGGTCTCCGGGGTGAGCAGCGGATCGATCACCAGGTATCCGGTGTCTCCCTCGACGATCGTCATGTTCGCGATGTCGAAACCCCGGATCTGGTGGATGCGATCGGTGACCCGGAACAGGCCGTGCCGCACGGTGAGTTGCGCCTGCCGCCACAGGCTGGGGTTGACGGTGTCGGGGCAGTCGCCGCCGAGGAAGTCGTACCGGGTCAGATCCCACACCACCCGGCCGTTCTCGGCGCGGATCACCGGCGGGTCGATCGTGGCGACGAATCCGCGGCAGGCGTCGTCGAAGGAACGCCGGTCGGCGAAGTCCAGTGTGCTCAGCACGGCCCGGTTGGCCGCCGCGGTGGCGGGGGTGGCCGCCTTCGGCCTCGACAGTGGGCTGGTCATGCCGCTTCCTTTCCGCGCGCCGGCTGAGCGAGCAACTGCTTGGCGATCCCGTTCTTCTGGATCTCGGACGACCCGGTGAGGACGCGGAACATGCGCAGCCGCCGGAACAGCCATTCGACCTCGGCGCCGCGGACCATGCCCGCCTTGCCGTGGATCTGCACGGCCTCGTCGGCGATGCGGAAGGCGTGCTCGGCGACGAACAGCTTGCACATGAACGCCTCGACGCGCGGCGGTGTGCCGGCGTCGAGCGCGGCGAGGGCGTCGTAGGTCATGCTCCGGGCCGCGTAGTAGTCGGTGGCCATGTCGGCGATCTTGTGCTGGATCGACTGCAACGCCGCCAGGGGTGCGCCCTGCACGTGCCGCGTCTTCGCGAAGTCGACGGTCAGGTGCAGCGCGCGTCGCGCGCTGCCCAGCACCGTCGGGCAGTGCAGCAGCCGGTTGACGGTCACGCGCCCCAGCCCGATTCGCAGACCGTCGCCGACGGAGCCGAGCAGCTGCTCGGGCCCGACGTAGCAGTCGTCGAGGATGATGTCGCTCTCCACGTGCTGGCCCGACATCGGCAGGTCACCGTCGACGACGGTGCAGCCGGGGGAGTCGAGATCGACGAGGAAGGCCGAATAGACCTCCGGGTCGGTGT